>JBBSCX010000022.1:0-18439 GCA_038249905.1 Burkholderiales bacterium | reverse complement strand
GACGCTGCAGGCGACGCAGCCCACCTTGCTGCAGGGCGACGCCGGCTTCTCGCGCAAAGGTCCGCAAGAGCGCCCGGCCAGCCACTACTACAGCGAGGTGCAACTGGCCGCACGCGGGCGCCTGAGCGCCGATGCGCTGGCCCCCGTGCTGCAGGGCCGCGCCTGGCTGGACCACGAGTGGAGCGACGAGATCCTGCACCCCGAAGCGGTGGGCTGGGACTGGGTCGGCTTCAACCTCTTCGACGGCAGCGCACTGACTGCCTTCCGCCTGCGCCGCCGCGAGGGTGCATCCGAGCCCGCGCTGTGGGCCGGTGGCAGCCTGCGCACGGCGACCGGCATCACGCCGACGACGCGGTCGTTTGCGCCCGGCGAGGTGCAGTTCACGCCCCGTCGCTGGTGGACCAGCCCGGCCAGCCAGGCCAGCTACCCGGTCGAATGGCAACTGGACAGCCCCGCCGGACGCCACACCGTGCGCACCCTGCTCGATGCGCAGGAAATGGACGGCCGCGGCGGCACTGGCGCCATCTACTGGGAGGGGCTGAGCGAACTGCTGGACGCCCAGGGCCGGCGGGTGGGACTGGGTTATCTGGAGATGACGGGCTACGCCGGGACCTTGCGGCTGTAGTCCTGCAGCCGTTCGGCGCTTGCCGAGCGCATCCCCTGCCGCCCCGATGACGGCGCTGCTGCAGGGCGACTGGCCACGGCCCTTGCGGCCGTGACGGGTGCGTCAGCTGGGACGCGTGCGCTGGTCGTCGCTGCGCGGGGTGCCCGCCTCGGGCGCGCCGCGGCGCTCTACCGGCGCGGCGCGCACACAGTTGCCGCCGGCCTCGCGCGCGGCCTGCACGGCGTCGCCCGCGTCGTCGAACAGCGCCTGCACGCTGTCGTGCGCGGGACGCAGATGGGCCACGCCCAGGCTGACGGTGAAGCGCAGGCGCTGCGGGTGCCAGGGCACTTCCAGCTGCTCGGCACGTTCGCGGATGCGTTCGGCCACGTCCAGCGCGCCCATCGCGTCGGCATGCACCAAAAACACGGCCAACTGCGCCCCGCCACTGCGCGCCAACACGTCGGCGCCGCGCAGCGTGGGGGCGATCTGCCGCGCCAGCTCACGCAGCACGGCTTCGCCGGCGTCGGGGCCGCGGGCGTCGCACAGGCGCGCGAAGCGGTCCACATCCACCAGCAGCACGGCCGCGCCGGTGCCGTAACGGCGCGCGCGTGACCATTCGCGGGCGGCCATGTCCAGCAGCGCGGCATGTGACGCCGCACCGGTGCCGGGGTCGATGGCCGGCGCGGCCTCGGCCAGCGGCGGCGACGGCGGTGCCAGCCGGCGCAGCAGCATGCCGACCGGCAGCGCGGCAGCGACCAGGCCGGCGGCGGCACCCAGGGCGGCCGCCGACGCGGGGCTCAGGTCAAGGCCCTGCGCCAGCAGCCAGGCCAGCACGGCGGCCAGGCCGGTGGCGAAAAAGGTCAACACCAGGGCCGCGGCGGTCAGGGGCAGGCCGGCCCGGCGCGCAACGGTGGCAATGGTCGCGCTGCTGGCGACGGTGGCAGGCACTGCCGGCAGCGGGCGGGGGCTGGGCGAGGGGTGGCTCACGGCAGGCGTGTCAAGGGGTGCGGCGGGGCGGGAACACGGGGTGGGAACACGGGCGAAGCGACATCGGTAGGGCTGCCGACCCAGGGACCCCTGGCGGGCGCGGACGACCCATCATCCGGGTGCTTGCGCCGAGCGCGTCTATTCGACCACATCCACGCCGTCGTGACAGGCGATCTTGCCCACCGGTCGCGGGGGGATCGTGACGCAAGTCCTCCCGCCCGGCGAGAACCGGCACGCCGCATAGACTCGCCCGCATGGCCAAACAGGACACTGCGGGCGAAGCCGCACGCCCCTCCGCACGCTCGCCCCGCTCGCTGTCGGGGCTGCTGCCCTTCATGCGCCCCTACCGCGGTCGCATCGCGCTGGCGGGGTTGTTTCTGGTGCTGGCGGCCGCAGCGACACTGGCCTTTCCGGTGGCGCTGAAGGTGCTGATCGACCAGGGCCTGGTGGCCGCCGACCCCGGCGAACGCCTGCTCGCATTGCGCGGCCACTTCCTGTGGCTGTTTGCTGTCGGCGCGGCGCTGGGATTGTTCTCGGCCGGGCGCTTCTACATGGTCAGCTGGCTGGGCGAACGCATCACCGCCGACCTGCGCAGCGCCGTCTATGCCCATGTCGTGCGCCAGAGCCCGGCCTTCTTCGAGACCACGCGCACGGGCGAGGTGCTGTCGCGCCTGACCACCGACACGACCCTGGTGCAGACGGTGGTGGGCAGCAGCCTGAGCATGGGCCTGCGCAACGTGGTGATGGGCACCGGCGCGCTGGTGGCGCTGGTGGTCACCAATCCCTGGGTGATGTCGCAGGTGCTGGGCATCCTGGTGCTGGTGGTGCTGCCGAGCCTGTACTTCGGCCGCCGCGTGCGCAAGCTCAGCCGCGCCAGCCAGGACCGCGTGGCCGACAGCAGCGCCATCGCCGCCGAGGTGCTGGGCGAGATCCCGGTGGTGCAAAGTTATGTGCAGGAAGGCCGTGAGTCGCAGCGTTTCGAGCGCAGCACCGAGGAAGCCTTCCTGACCGCGCGCAAACGCACGCGGGTGCGGGCAATGCTGGTCGGATTCATCATCACCGCCACCTTCGGCGCCCTGCTGTGGGGGCTGTACCAGGGTGTGCAGTCGGTCATCAACGGCCAGACCACTGCGGGCCACCTGGGGCAGACGGTGGTGTTCGTGATCATCTTCGTCGGCGCCGTGGCGGTGCTGAGCGAGGTCTACGGCGAACTGCTGCGCGCCGCCGGTGCCACCGAACGGCTGATGGAACTGCTGGAGGCACAAAGCCCCGTCGTCGACCCGCCGCAGCCTCGCGCGCTGCCGGCGGTGCGCGGCGGATCGGCGCTGGCGTTCGAGAACGTGCGCTTCTTCTACCCGTCGCGCCCGGCGACCGCGGCGCTGGACGGCTTCAACCTGGCCGTGCGCGCGGGCGAGACCGTGGCCCTGGTGGGGCCCAGCGGCGCCGGCAAGAGCACGGTGTTCCAGTTGCTGCTGCGCTTTTATGACGCCCAGGCCGGGCGCGTGATGATCGACGGCGTGCCGGTGCAAGCGGCCGCACTGGCCGACCTGCGCGAACGCGTCGGCATCGTGCCGCAGGACAGCACGGTGTTCAGCACCAGCGCGATGGAAAACATCCGCTACGGCCGCCCCGACGCCAGCGACGATGAGGTCATTGCCGCCGCCCGCGCCGCCTACGCGCACGACTTCCTGCTGGCGCTGCCCGAGGGCTACGACACCTACCTGGGCGAACGGGGCGTGCGCCTGTCGGGCGGGCAGCGCCAGCGCATCAGCATCGCCCGCGCGATGCTGAAGAACCCGCCGCTGCTGCTGCTGGACGAGGCCACCAGCGCCCTCGATGCCGAGAGCGAACGCATGGTGCAGCGCGCGCTGGAAGCCGCCATGGCCGACCGCACGACGATCGTCATCGCCCACCGCCTGGCCACGGTGCTGAAGGCCGACCGCATCGTGGTGATGGACGCCGGGCGCATCGTCGACATCGGCACGCACGACGAGCTGGTGGCACGCGACGGGCTGTACGCACGGCTGGCGGCGATGCAGTTCGGGATGGAGACCGAGGCGGCCACCGCCTGATGTCCGATGCCTGATGCCTGAGGCTGTCGGCGGCGCCATCGCCCGGCTGCATCATTGCGATGGGCATAATCTGTGCGCACGAAGGAGACCCATTCATGCGCAGCATCCGCCATTCGCCCAAACGCGCCATCAATCTCTCGCTGAACACCAAGGTGCTGGACATGGCGCGCGAGATGGGCCTGAACATCTCGCAGACCGTGGACACGCTTCTGACCGAAGAAGTACTGCGCCAGTACTGGCAGCGTTGGGGGCAAGACAATGCCGAAGCCATTGCCGCCTACAACGCCCGTGTCGAACGCGAGGGTCTGTTCTCGGACCGCTACCGCAGCTTCATGCGGCCCGGCGCTGACAAGGACGCTGCCTGAGCCCGGGTCCAAAGTCATGGCCCGTTTCGATGTTTTCGACAATCCCTTTGCACCCGAGCGCAGCCACACGCCTTATGTTCTCGATGTGCAGAACGACCATCTCGGGGCCCTGGCCACACGCGTCGTGATACCGCTGCGCACGCCGAAGAGTTTTGGTGTGAGCGCCAGCGGCTTGAACCCCTTGCTGCAGGTGGCCGGCAAGACCGTGGTGCTGGATTCAGCTTCATTGGCGCCGGTACCGACGCAGATGCTTCGCAGCCGCGTGGACCAACTGACGACCCAACGCGACGAGGTGCTCGACGCGCTTGACACTTTGTTCGGAAGCTATTGACGTGACGACTGCCGCCCCACACGCCACCGACACCCCGTACGAAGCCTTCATGCGCCATGTGTTCACGCATGGCGTGGCCAAGTCCGACCGCACCGGCACCGGCACCCGCAGCGTGTTCGGCCACCAGATGCGCTTCGACCTGGCGCAGGGCTTCCCGCTGGTGACGACGAAGAAGGTGCACTTCAAGAGCGTGGCGCTGGAGCTGTTGTGGTTCTTGCGCGGCGACAGCAACGCCAAGTGGCTGCAGGAACGCGGCGTGACGATCTGGAACGAATGGGCCGGCGCCGACGGCGACTTGGGCCCGGTGTACGGCGTGCAGTGGCGCAGTTGGCCGGCGCCCACCGCCGAAGACCCGGACGCGCACATCGACCAGATCGCCCAGGTCGTGCAGCAGCTGAAAGCCAACCCCGACAGCCGCCGCATCATCGTCAGCGCCTGGAACGTGGCTGCGCTGCCGCAGATGGCATTGATGCCATGCCACGCCTTGTTCCAGTTCTACGTGGCCCCGGCCACCGAAGCGGGCGGCCGCGGCCGGCTGAGTTGCCAGCTGTACCAGCGCAGCGCCGACATCTTTCTCGGCGTGCCCTTCAACATCGCCAGCTACGCATTGCTGACGCACATGCTGGCCCAGCAGTGCGATCTGGAGCTCGGCGACTTCATCTGGACCGGCGGCGACTGCCACATCTACAGCAACCACTTCGAGCAGGTGGCGCTGCAACTGACGCGCCAGGCGCGTGCCTGGCCGCAGCTGGTGCTGAAGCGGCGGCCCGACAGCCTCTTCGACTACGTCTTCGAGGACTTCGAAGTCACCGGTTACGACCCCCACCCCGCCATCAAGGCCCCGGTGGCCGTCTGATCACTCGCCCGTGACCCTCGACCGCCGCACCCTGCTGGGCCTGGCCGCCCTGACGCTGATGTGGGGCGTCAACTGGCCGATGATGAAGTTTTCGCTGCGCGAGATCACACCACTGTGGTTTCGTGCCGTGACCATGGCCGGCGGGGCGGCCGGGCTGTGGATGTTCTTCCACTGGCGCGGGGTGGACATGCGGCTGCCGCGCAGCGAATGGGGCCGTGTGGCCTGGCTGGCGGGGCCGAACATCATCGGCTGGCACCTGTTCTCGATCCTGGGACTGCAGGAACTGGCCTCGGGCCGCGCCGCCATCCTGGGCTTCACGATGCCGGTGTGGACGGTGGGCATCGCCCTGCTGCTGGCGCACGACCGGATGACACCGCGTGTGGCGCTGTCGGTGGTGGCGGCAGTGGCCGCCGTCGCGCTGTTGTCGATGCAGGAACTGTCGGCCCTTGCCGGGCGGCCGCTGGGTGTGCTGTGGATGCAATTGGCCGCCGCCTGCTGGGCGCTGGGCACGCTGTGGATGCGGCGCACGGCCACACCGCTGCCGACCGAAACCGTGACGACCTGGATGCTGCTGATGGGCGCGGCCTTCTTCCTGGTTGCGGCCACGCTGATGGAGCCGCTGCCGCGCTGGCGCGACTTCAGCACTGGCATGTGGGCCAGCCTGGCCTACGGCGTGCTGCTGAACTACGGCTACGCGCAGGTGCTGTGGTTCGGCCTGGCGCGGCGGTTGCCGCCGTCGGCCAGCGCCTTCTCCATCATGGCCGTGCCCCTGGTGGGCACGCTCAGCGCCACGCTGATCGTCGGCGAGGTGCCGCAGTCGGCGGACTGGCTGGCGGCGCTGTGCATCATGGTGGCCATCGCCAGCGCGCTGCTGCCGCGCCGCACCGTGGCCTGAAAGTCGCTCATGCCCCAGCCTCCAGTGCTCGTCCTCATTGCCGCCGTGGCCCGCAATGGCGTCATCGGCCGCGACAACGCCCTGCTCTGGCACCTGCCCGAGGACCTGGCGCATTTCCGCCGCCACACCGCCGGCCATGCAGTGGTGATGGGGCGACGCACCTGGGACTCGCTGCCGCCGCGCTTTCGGCCACTGCCGGGGCGGCGCAACATCGTCGTCACGCGCGACCCGCACTGGCAGGCCGATGGTGCCGAGCGCGCGGCCTCGCCCGAAGCGGCCATGGCGCTGCTGGGCGGCGCGCCACGGGCCTGCGTCATCGGCGGCGCAGCGCTCTACGCCGCCGCCCTGCCCTGGGCCGACGAGCTGCTGCTGACCGAGATCGACCGAGACTTCGAGGGCGACACGCACTTCCCGGCCTGGGACCGCGCCGACTTTGTCGAGGTCGCGCGCGAGCACCACCGCGCCGCCGCGCCGAACGACTTCGACTTCGCCTTCGTCACCTACTGCCGCGCCGCAGGGCGCTGACAGCGCCCGCCGCTCAGGCAGGCAGTGCCTGGGCGTGGTCGGAAGCGGTGTCCGCAGCAGGTTCGGTACCAGGCTTGAAAGCAGGCTTGAAAACAGGTTCGAAAGCAGGGTCCGCAGCCGTGGCCGCAGCAGTGGCCGCAGCCGATACAGCGACCACCCGGCGGTGGGCGGCCCAGGCGGGCAGTGCCTGCGCCGGCATCGGGCGGCCGAACAGGTAGCCCTGCAACAGGTCACAGCCCGCCTCGCGCAGCAATGCGGCGGCGGCCTCGGTCTCCACGCCCTCGGCCACGACCTGCTTGCCCAGCGTGTGGCCCAGGCCGATCACGGCCATCGTGATTTCGCGGTTGGCCGGTTCGTCGAACATCGTGGCGACGAACCGGCGGTCGATCTTCAGCCAGTCGATCGGCAATTTGCTCAGATAGGCCAGGCTCGAGTGCCCGGTGCCGAAGTCGTCGATCGCGAGCAATACCCCGAGCGCGCGCAAGGCGTGCAATGTCCGCAGGTTGCGGTCCAAGTCGTCCATCAACATCGACTCGGTCAACTCCAGTTGCAGGGTGCCCCGCGCCAGTGGGTGGCGGGCCAGACTGGCGCGCACCGTCTCCACCAGCCCCGGATCGGCCAATTGGCGGGCCGACAGGTTGACCGCCACACCCAGCCCCAACAGCCCCTCGCGCTGCCAGGCCGAAGCCTGCGCGCAGGCCTGTTCGATGACCCAGGCGCCGATGGGCACGATCAGCCCGGTCTCCTCGGCCACGGGCACGAACTGCGCTGGTGGCACTGCGCCCAGCGTCGGGTGCGTCCAGCGCAGCAGCGCTTCCACACTCGCCAGTTGACCGTCCGCCGCCTGCACCAGCGGCTGGTAATGCAATTCCATCTGGCCCAGCTCCAGCGCGGCACGCAGGTGGCGTTCCAGCTGCAAGCGGGTCTGCGTGCGCTCGTTCATCTCGGCGGTGAAGAACTGCACGCCGTCCTTGCCGTTCTCCTTGGCCGCGTACATGGCGGTGTCGGCGTGACGCATCAGTTCGTCGATGTCGGTGGCGTCGTCGGGGTAGATGGCGATACCCACGCTGCCAGAGACATGCAGCTCGGCGCCGTTCACCGCGTGAGGCTGGCGCACCAGCGGCACCAGGCGCTGCTCGGCGATGTGCGCCACCTCCTGCACGCTGTCGACACCGTTGAGCACGACGACGAACTCGTCGCCGCCCAGCCGGCTGACGGTATCGCCGGCGCGCACGGCCTCGGTCAGCCGCCGCGCCACCGAGCGCAGCAGTTCGTCGCCGATGTGGTGGCCCAGCGAGTCGTTGATGTCCTTGAAGCGGTCGAGGTCGATGAACATCACCGCCACCTTCTGTCCGCTGCGTTGCGCCTGCTGCATCGCCAGGCGCAGCCGTTCGGCGGCCAGCGACCGATTCGGCAGCTCGGTCAGCACATCGTGCTCGGCCAGGAAGCGGATGCGCTGCTCGCTCTTCTTGCGGTCGCTGATGTCGATCGAGGTGACGATGTAGTGCGACGGCTCGCCCGGCGCCTGAGCTGTCGTCGCCGAGCCATGCGCCTGGCGCACGCTGCTGACCATCAGCCAGGCCGGGTACTCGCTGCCGTCGCGACGCCGCACGGCCAGTTCGCCCTGCCAGGTGCCGCGCGCGGCGGCCACCTGCCACAGCCCGACGGGCGCGCCAGGCAGCAGCAGCGCCGGCGCCTCGCCGACGACCTCCTGCAGCTCGTAGCCCGTCTGCCGCGACAAGGCCTGGTTGGCCGTCAGCACGCGCTGTTCGGCGTCGACGATCAGGATGCCCTCGTTGCTCGCCTCGAAGACCTTGGCCCAGAGTTCCAGCCGCCGTTCCATCAGCTTCTGGTGGTTGATGGGCGCGAAGGCCGTCAGCACCGCGTCCTGGCCCTGATAGCGCAAACGCCGGGCCGACAGCAGGGCCCAGGCCGGTTCGCCCTCGGCGCGCCAGCACACCTCGAACTCGTCCACCGCGCCGCGGTCGGCCAGTTGCTGGAAGAAGCGCGCGCGCACCCCCGGCTCCAGCCCGCGCTGCCAGGGGTCACGGCGCTGCCCGGCCAGCCACGCCTCGGCCGGGGGATTGGCATGCAATACCTCGTGCCCGGGGATGGCGGTCACGATCAGCGGAATCGGCGTGGCCTCGACCAGGTCGCGCTGGGCCTCGGCGCCGCGGGCGCTGGCCGCCAGTTCCTTCTGCGCTTCGCGTTCGCGGTCCAGCTGCGCCAGCATGCTGTTGAAGCCGGTGACGAGACGGCCGATCTCGTCGCGGCTGCCCCATTCGGCGCGCAGCTGGTGGTTGCCGGTGCGACGCACCTCGTCGGCGACGGTCGCCAGGCGGCGCAGCGGCCCGGCGATCTGGCTGGCGACGAAGGCGACCGTGCCCAGGATCGCCAGCAGCAGCAGCAGCGCCGTTCCCAGGTGCAGACCCATGCGGGCGTACAGGCTGTCGATGCGCGCGGCCAGCAGCGTGTCCAGCGCCGTGCCGGCGTCGTGCCAGGACCGACGCAGCGCCTGCAGCACGGCGGCCTCGGCCTGCTGCACCGCAGCCAGGGCCGCCGGCGTGGCGCCCGCCTCGACCAGGGCACGGGCGCGCTGGCGGAAGACTTCGATCGCCTCGCGCAGCTGTTGCTGCGCCGGGTCCAGCGCCTGCTGCAGCTCGGCACCGCCGGCGGCGTGGGCCTCGGCATGGTCGGCCTCGATGCCCTTGAGCGTGGCGTCGAGCTGGCCTTCCAGGATCAGGTACCGGGTGCGTGCATCGGCCGCGGCCAGCCCCGCGGGCTGCTGCGCCTGAAGCTGGCGACCGACACCGTGCACCACCTCCAGCAATTCGGGGTAGCGCAGCACGATCAGCGACATCGTGTAGTAGCTGTCGAGGTCCGGGTCGAGGATGAGGTTGGACTGGTTGCCCACGCGGGTCAGCAGTGCTCGCGCCGCGTCGATGGCCGGGCGGACGGCATCCTGCCGCGCCGCCGCGCCGTCCAGCGCGCGCCAGTGTGCGGCCAGCGCCGCGTTCAGCGCCTCGCTTTGCATGCCGCGGCCGTGCGCGGCCTCGGTCGCGGCCAGGGCGTCGGCGCGCGCGGCCATGCCGGGGGCTGGCGGCGGCGCCACGGACAGCATGGCGGTGTCGATCAGGCCCTCGCGCACGGCAGCGATGTAGGCGTTGCCCGCCACTTCCTTGGCCGCGAAGTCGATGGCGATGAACTTCTCGTTGATCAGGATGCCGCTGACGAAGATCACCGCCGTCAGGTCCAGCAGGTAGATCAGCATCAGCTTGCGGCCGACGCTGAGCCGGCCCAGCAGGCGACCGGCAGACTTCGAAATCTGAGCAAGGAAAACGCGCGGGCGCATGGGAGTCCTCACCCCGGCGGCGGGCCAGGGCGTCACCGGCTTTACGGCATCATCCGAGCGAACTTGAACGCCTGCGCGCCCGCCCGATGAAACTCGCCACCTGGAACGTCAACTCCCTGGCGGTGCGCCTGCCCCAGCTGCTGGATTGGCTGGCCGCGCAGCCCGCCGACGCGCCGGTGGACGCCGTCGTGCTGCAGGAAACCAAGCTCACCGACGACAAGTTTCCGCAGGCACAGATCGAGGCCGCCGGCTACGCCGTCACCTTCCATGGGCAGAAGACCTACAACGGCGTGGCCCTGCTGACCCGCGGCTTACCTGCGGCCGACGTGGTGCGCAACATCCCGGGCTACGACGACGCGCAGGCGCGCGTGATCGCGGGCACCGTGCCCGGCGCCGGCGGGCCGGTGCGCGTGATCGGCGGCTACTTCCCGAACGGCCAGGCGCCGGACAGCGAGAAGTTCGTCTACAAGATGCGCTGGCAGGACGCGCTGCACGACTGGGTGCGGTCCGAAGTCGCGCAGCACCCGCGGCTGGTGCTGATGGGCGACTTCAACGTCGCACCCGAGGACCGTGACGTGTACGACCCCGTCGCCTGGGCTGGGCAGATCCATTGCACGCCAGAAGAACGCGCGCAGTTCCAGCGCCTGCTCGACCTCGGCCTGGTCGATGCGTTCCGGCTCTTCGAACAGCCGCCCAAGAGCTGGAGCTGGTGGGACTACCGCAACCTGGCGTTCCGCAAGAACCAGGGTCTGCGCATCGACCACATCCTGGTCAGCCCCACGCTGAGGCCGTTGGTGCAGGCCTGCGTCATCGACAAGGCGCCGCGGCGCAACGAACGCCCGAGCGACCACGCGCCAGTCCTGGTCTCGCTGGCCTGAGGCGGCCCCCGGGGCCGGCTGGCGGCGTGGACCAGCAGGTCCAGGATGCCCTGCACATCGGCCTCGTCATGGGCGCGTGTCAGGTACAGCGTCACCGGCACCGCGGTGGGCCGCAGGTTGGGACTGGTTGCGCGCAGCTGCGCCCAGCGCTCGTGCAGCAGACGGCGCACCGGCTCGGGGTCGCCCTGCTCGGCGATGAGAAAGACGACACGCTCCATCGGCACCACGTCCAGCAGGTAATCGACCTCGTATTCGCAGCCCTGGCGCGCCGCACAGTAGCCGCGCAAGTCCATCAGCACGGCATCGGCGCTGCGGGCGAACTCGGCCACGGCCAGCTTCCAGGTGTCGAGATGGCACATGGCCTCGAGGTCGCGGAAGGTCAGGTCCGCATGGCGCGGGCGTTCGGAGCGCTGACGCAGCATCTGCTGCAACTGTGCGCGGTTGCGCACGAACTGCCGCCGCAGCAAGCGGTACGACACGACGGCGTAGCCCAGCACGCCCAGGACCATCGCTGCCAGTGTGAACCAGGGCGCCCAGGCCCCCAGACCCAGGCCTTCGCCGAAGCCCAGCACGAAGGCGCCCAGCACCAGTACGCCCAACGTGGCAACCACCGTGCGCAGCGACACCAAGGGATAGCGCTCTCGCCACAGCGACGGGTCGAGCACCGTGTGGGTGGGCCCGAAGTGGCGCCAGAACTCGTTCAGCCGGCCGAAGGTGAAGCGTGAATTGGCGTCGATGCCGAACACGCGCAGCACCAGCAGCTGCACCCCGGGCTCGCGCCGCATGCGCTGCAACATCAGCCAGGCCACCAGCGCGTGCATCACGGCCGCCGCAGAAAGCAGCAACGAGACCACGCGCCAGGCCGCGCTGCTGCCTTCCATCGTCGACCACGCCAGCCCCAGCACGAACAGCAGCGCGGCCCACACCGCTGCCGACACCGCCTGCCAGCGCGGCCCGACCACCCAGCGCAGCTGGCGCAGCAGGCCCAGCACCGGCACCCGCACCAGCACCCAGACCCGCCAGCGCCGCGCAAAGTGCGCATCGACAGCGCGGAACTGGTGGCGGTAAAGCCAGAAGCGCAGCGCCGCGAGCAGCGGATAAACCGACCCCAGCAGCACCAGCCCCAGCCCCAGGTCAACGCGGTCGGCGGGTGGGGCTGTCCAGCTCAGGACCAGCAGCAGCACGAGATAGCCGACGCCGGCCACGACATCGATCAGCACCGCACGCCGGAACAGCGCCAGGGCACGGGCCACGAAGGCCTCGCGCGCAGCCACGGCATCGGGCAGCGCGTGGCTGGCATCGCGCATCACCAGCAGCGGCGGGCTGGTCATCTCGACTTCGGGTGCTGCCAGCTCCGACAGCAGGCTGTCGCCGGACTCGGGCGAACGCTGGTTCATCAGACGCTGCAGCCGCACCTGGGCCAGCCAGCGCGCGGCCAGCACGGCCAGCGGATAAAACAGCAGCAGGCTGAGGTGGCCGAGCGTCTCGTGCCACGGCGCGGGGTCGGCAGGCATGGCGTCGAGCCTAGGCCGCTACCAGCGGCGCGGCAAGCCGCAGGCGCTTGCAAACGTGGGGCATGCTGTGACCAGAGGTGAATGCACCCTGCAGCGGCCTGCCGCGCTGGAGCGGGATCAGGCGCCGGATCAGGCGCCGGATCGGTGGCCGAATCAGGAATCCAGCCCCAGCTCCTGGATCTTGCGCGTGATGGTGTTGCGGCCGATGCCCAGCTTTTGCGCGGCCTCGATGCGCCGGCCGCGCGTCAATTCCAGCGCGGTGTGGATCAGCTGGCCCTCGAACTGCCGCGTCAGCGCGTCCCAGATCTCGGTCTCGCCGGCCTCAAGGCGGCGGCGCGTCTCGCGTTCCAGGTCGCCCAGCCACGACAGCGCCGGAGGCAGTTCGGCCACTGCCGAACCCAGCGAGGAGCTGCCCACGGCCACCAGCCCGCCAGCCGAGGCCTGCGTCGCCGCCGGCGTCGGCACCGGGGTCACCGCCCCCGCACCGGCATCGGCCGGCACCGCCGCGCCTGCTGGCGGAAGCACCGCGGGCTGCAGCTCGGGTGGCAGGTCCTTGGGCTCCACCACCTGCGCCGGTGCCATCACCGTGAGCCAGTGGCAGACGTTTTCCAGCTGGCGCACATTGCCCGGAAAATCGAAAAACGCCAGCCGCTGCAGCGCGCTGTCGGTGATGCGCTTGGCCTCCACACCCAGTTCCTTGGCGCTCTTGCCGAGGAAAAAGCGCGTCAGCATCGGGATGTCCTCGCGCCGCTCGCGCAGCGCCGGCAGGCGCAGCCGGATGACGTTCAGGCGGTGGTACAGGTCTTCGCGGAACGCGCCGTCCTTGACGCGCTGCTCCAGGTTCTGGTGCGTGGCCGCAATCACGCGCACATTGGCCTTCAGCGGCTGGTGCCCGCCGACGCGGTAGAACTGCCCGTCGGACAGCACCCGCAACAGCCGCGTCTGCAGGTCGAAGGGCATGTCGCCGATCTCGTCCAGAAACAGCGTGCCGCCGTCGGCCTGCTCGAAGCGGCCGCGGCGCGTGGTCTGCGCGCCGGTGAAGGCGCCGCGCTCGTGGCCGAAGAGCTCGCTCTCCAGCAGATCTTTCGGAATGGCCGCGGTGTTGATGGCCACGAACGGCCCCTTGTTGCCCAGGTCACCGCGCGGGCTGTGCTTGTGCAATGCACGCGCCACCAGTTCCTTGCCGCTGCCGCTCTCGCCGGTGATCATCACCGTGACATTGCTCTGGCTCAGCCGGCCGATGGCGCGGAACACGTCCTGCATCGCCGGCGCCTGCCCCAGCATCTCGGGCATGGCCATGTCGGCGGTCTCGCGCACCTCCTCGCGCAGGCTCTCTTCGACCGCGCGGCGGATCAATTCGACCGCCTTGGTCACGTCGAAGGGCTTGGGCAGGTATTCGAAGGCGCCGCCCTGGAACGCGCTGACGGCGCTGTCGAGGTCGCTGTAGGCCGTCATGATGATGACGGGCAGGCCGGGATGGCGCGCCTTCACCTGCGCCAGCAGGTCGATGCCACTGCCGCCGGGCATGCGGATGTCCGACACCAGCACCTGCGGCGCGTCTTCATCCAGCGCCTTCAGCACCTCGCGCGGGCTGGCGAAGCTGCGTACCGCGAGGTCCTCGCGTGCCAGCGCCTTCTCGAGCACGAAGCGGATGGAGTGGTCGTCGTCGACGATCCAGATCGGTTTCATGCGTGGGGGTGGCTTCCTGGTCAGGGCAAGGGAATCAGCAGCTTGAAAACGGTCCGGCCGGGCACGCTGTCGCATTCGATCGTGCCCTGGTGTTGCTGCACGAAGGTCTGCGCCAGCGTCAGCCCGAGGCCCGAGCCGCCCTCCCGGCCCGACACCAGCGGGTGGAAGATGCGGTCGCGAATGTCCTCGGGCACGCCCGGTCCGTTGTCCTGGATATGCAATTCGAGTGCCAGGCGAAATCGCTGACGCCCGAAGGTGGCCTGGCGGGCGACGCGGGTGCGCAGCACGATCTCGGCGTCGCCGCGCGCGATGCGACCGCAGTAGCGCGGGTCGCCGCCTTCGCCTTCAGCGCCGGCCAGCGCGCGGGTGGCGTTGTGAGCGATGTTGAGCACGGCCTGGATCAGTTGTTCACGGTCGCCGCGGAAGTCGGGGATCGAGGTGTCGTAGTCGCGCGCCACCACCAGGCCGCGCGGGTACTCGGCCATCACCAGGGTGCGAACACGCTCGCAGATCTCGTGGATGTTGACGTCGGCCACCTGGCGCGGCCGCCGGTGCGGGGCCAGCAGCCGGTCCACCAGCGCCTGCAGGCGGTCGGCCTCGTGGATGATGACCTGGGTGTACTCGGTCAGCTCCTTGCTGGTCACCTCCATGGCCAGCAACTGCGCCGCGCCGCGGATGCCGCCCAGCGGGTTCTTGATCTCGTGCGCCAGGTTGCGCACCAGTTCCTTGTTGGCCTGCGCCAGGCCATGGGCGCGTTCCTCGCGGTCCAGGCGCGTCTGCTGCTCGATCTCGATCATCTCCACCAGCAGCAGCCCGGGGCGGTCCATCTGGCTGACGATGACGTGCACCGGCAGCTCGGGGCTGCCCAGCGGGTGGCGCCGCATCAGGGCGTCGAAACGACTGGTGGCCACCTGGTTGGCCGCCACCAGGGCCACGGTCTCGCGCAGCGGCGTGGCGTCGGCCAGCCAGTCGAAGACGCTGCCGCGCTGCAGCGCACGGCGCGACAGGCCCATCAGGTTTTCGAGCGCCGAATTGGCGAAGCCGCAGTGGCCGTCGGGCTGCACGATGGCGACCATCGTGGCCAGTTGGTCGAAGGCTTCGAAACGCTCGGCCGGCAGAGCGCCGTACATGCCGGGCGGCCAGGGGCCGGGCGGCAGCGGCGCCTCGTTCACTGCGGCAATTTGGCGATCTCGCGCTTCAGGGCCGCGATGTCGGCGTCCTTGCGCGCGATACCGGCCCGCATGTCGGCCACCCGTTCCTGATAGCGGGCGAAGTTGCGTTCGTCGCCTCGGCGCTCGGGCTCGCCGTTGTTGAACTCGCGCCTGAGTTGCGACAGGCGCTCTTCTTCGCGCTGCAGCTCTTCGGCCAGGATGCGGCGCGCATCGCTGTCGCGGGCTCGTTGCGCGGCAGGGTCGACGCGGTTCTCGGCCGAGCGCGCTGGCGCCGAGGCGATTTCGGTCGGCCGCGGCCGCGGCGGCTGCACCACGGAGATGGGCGCACCCTCGATGGTGCGGCAGCCGCGGTCGCGCGCTTCCTGCGACGACAGCGCGTCGGTGTACAGCACGGGTGGTCCGGGGCAGCGATAGACCGGCTTGGCGCCGCCGTCCTGGGCCCGGGCGGGGACGGCGAACGCAGCCAATGCGGCGAACGCGGCCAGCAGCAGCAGCATGACGCGGCCGCACCCATCAGACCTTTGAACAACACTCATGCGCCGATTGTCAACCATCGCCCCCGGCGCAAAAGCCAGGAAAAGGGCCGGCTTGCAGGCTCGCCGGTCGCCATGAAAAAGCGGGCCTGCAGGCCCGCGTGTCGGTATGCGGGGCCGGTCGCCAGGGCCGGCCGGGCTGCATCACAGCGAGTAATACATGTCGAACTCGCAGGGATGGGTGGCCATGCGGAAGCGCGTCACTTCCTGCATCTTCAGGTCGATGTAGGCGTCAATGTAAGCGTCGGTGAAGACACCGCCCTTGGTCAGGAAGGCGCGGTCCTTGTCCAGGTATTCCAGCGCCTGGTCCAGGCTGTGGCACACGGTGGGGATCAATGCGTTTTCTTCCGGCGGCAGGTGGTAGAGGTCCTTGGTCGCCGGGTCGCCGGGGTGGATCTTGTTCTCGACGCCGTCCAGGCCCGCCATCAGCAGCGCGCTGAAGCCCAGGTAAGGGTTCATCAGCGGATCGGGGAACCGCGCCTCGATGCGGCGGCCCTTGGGGCTGGCGACATACGGAATGCGGATCGAGGCCGAGCGGTTCTTGGCCGAATACGCCAGCTTCACCGGCGCCTCGAAGCCCGGCACCAGGCGCTTGTAGCTGTTGGTGCCGGGGTTGGTGATGGCGTTCAGCGCGCGCGCGTGCTTGATGATGCCGCCGATGTAGTAGATGGCGAATTCGCTCAGGCCGGCGTAGCCGTCACCGGCAAACAGATTGACGCCGTCCTTCCACACGCTCTGGTGCACATGCATGCCGCTGCCGTTGTCGCCGACGATGGGCTTGGGCATGAAGGTGGCCGTCTTGCCGTAGGCCTGCGCGACGTTGTGGATCACGTACTTCTGCAGCTGCGACCAGTCGGCGCGCTGCAGCAGGGTGCTGAACTTGGTGCCCAGTTCGTTCTGGCCCGGGCCGGCCACTTCGTGGTGGTGCACTTCGACGGGGATGCCCAGGCTTTCCAGGATCAGGCACATCTCGCTGCGCATGTCCTGAAAGCTGTCGACCGGCGGCACCGGGAAGTAGCCGCCCTTGACGGTGGGGCGGTGGCCCAGGTTGCCGCCTTCGAAGCTCGCGCCGGTGCTCCAGGGTGCCTCTTCAGAGCCGATCTTGAAGCTGCAGCCGGACATGTCGTTGGTCCACTGCACCTGGTCGAAGATGAAGAACTCGGGCTCGGGGCCGAAGAAGGCGGCGTCGCCGATGCCGCTGCTCTTCAGGTAGGCCTCGGCGCGGCGGGCCAGACTGCGCGGGTCGCGTTCGTAGGGCTTGCCGTCGGTGGGGTCGAGCACGTCGCAACTCATCAGCAGCGTCGGCTCTTCGAAGAATGGGTCGATGTTGGCGGTGTTGGGGTCGGGCATCAGCAGCATGTCCGAGGCCTCGATGCCCTTCCAGCCGGCGATCGACGAGCCGTCGAAGGCATGGCCGGCGCTGAACTTGTCCTCGTCGAAGGCCGAAACCGGCACGGACACATGCTGCTCCTTGCCGCGGGTATCGGTGAAGCGGAAGTCGACGAACTTGATCTCGTTTTCCTTCACCATCTTCATCACGTCGGCGACAGTCTTTGCCATTCAGGTCTCTCCTCGCGGGGTTCGCGTTGGGTTGGGTGTGGTGTGGTGTGTTCGCGCGGTATCACCGCGCCTGGCCCCGGGTTGACCCGCAGGGCGCACCGAAATCTAGCAGAAAGCATGCCGGCAGCCGCCGACCCGGATCGCCACGGTGCCCGGCTGTGGCGCGCCCTGTTTCAGGGCGCCGCGAAGCACCAATTTCGTGCGATGTCACACCCTGAAACGCACCAACTCAGCGCATTGTCTCGGGGCCCAGACTCACCTGTGCCACCCTCAGCCCCGCCAGCAGCGACGCGAACGCGTCATCGACGCTTCCCGGCTCGGCGGCGGAACCCTTCACGCCCAGCTCGATGTGGCGGCCGTGTTGCGGGTGGTCCACGCTGGGCAGGCTGAAGACCTTGATGCCCGGGTGCGAGGCCTCCACCGCCTCCATCAGCGGCGTCAATGCCGCCTCCATCGCGCCGAACACCACCACCGCCCGTTCGCGCTGACGCGCGCTGCCGTGCAGGTGGGCGTAGTGCGTGTCCAGCACCCACTCGAGCATCGGCCAGGCCATGACCGGGAAGCCGGGCACGAAGTGCACGTCGCCGCAGCTGAAGCCCGGGATCTTGTTGTACGGGTTGGGGATCAGTCGCGCGCCGGCCGGAAACACACCCATGTTCAGGCGGTGCACGTTGTCGGCCCGGTCAGGGTCGAAGGGCTGACCCTGTTCGGCCGCCACGTCGCGCATGCGTTGCACGATCAGGTCCTTCGCCTCGGGGTGCAGCGCCAGCGGCAGGCCCAGCGCGGCCGCGGCGCATTGCCGGGTGTGGTCGTCGGGCGTGGCGCCGATGCCGCCGGTGCTGAACACCAGGTCGCCGCCGGTGAAGGCGTCACGCAAGGCGGCGGTGATGTGGCCGCGGTCGTCGCCCAGGTAGCGCGCCCACGACAGCATCAGGCCGCGCGCCGTCAGCAGTTCGATCACCTTGGCCAGATGCTTGTCCTGGCGGCGCCCGGAGAGGATTTCGTCGCCGACGATGATGAGACCGATGTTCATGGGCTGTGCGTCAGGGGCAGGTCGGGAGCGGCCGCAAGGGCGCGGGCAGGGTCGGCAGCGGGCGGGGTCTCGG
>JBBSCX010000021.1:0-18559 GCA_038249905.1 Burkholderiales bacterium | reverse complement strand
TCAGCCGGTTGCCCTGCACGCGCGACACCGTCGTATGCGTGCCCAGCGCGTGGTGGATGACGTGCAGGTGGTTGTCGAAGCCCACCTTGGCCAGCGGTTCGGCGCTCTTCATGAAGCGCGATTTGAGCGCCGCCACATAGGCCTGCAAGGCGCGGTCGCTGCGCACGTTGTGGGTGTCCGGATAGCGCGCGGAGATGTGCGCGCCCAGGCGCTTCTCGGCCATCAGCGCCTGCACCTGCGCGGCCAGTTCGGGCGACTGCAGATGCAGGCTGGGCAGGTACTTCAACACCACCGGTGTGGCGCTGGATGGCTGCGGCCCGGCACCTGCGCTGCCTGCGCTGCCTGCGCTGCCTGCGCTGCCTGCGCTGCCTGCGCTGCCTGCGCTTCCTGCGCTTCCTGCGCTTCCTGCGCTACCCATCGGTGGGCCCCTCAACCCCCACCCATGCGCAAGCGCCGCGCCGCTTCTTCAGCCCGCGCGTCGTCGATCTCGCGCAGCACGCCGCCCAGGTCGGCCGGGCCGGCCTTGTCGACGAAGCGCCCCGTCAGCACGGTGTCGGTGCGCAGCAGGCCGCCGGCGTACAGGGCCCAGATCTCGGGGCCGTACTGCGTGGCCAGCAGTTCGGGCGCATTGCGGCCGAAGAAGTCGCGCAGGTTGTCGACGTCGCGCAGCAGCATGCGCCGGGCGTGGTTGTTGCCGGCGGCGTCCACGGCCTGCGGCAGGTCGATGATGACGGGGCTGGGCCGGCCCTCGTGCACCCCCAGCAGGATGTTGAATTCCGACAGGTCGCCGTGCACGATGCCCGCCAGCAGCATGCGCACCACTTCTCGCAGCAAGGTGGCGTGGTGCTGCCGCGCTTCGTCGGGCGTCAGGATGACGTCGTTCAGGCGCGCGGCGGCGGCGCCCTCGGCGTCGGTCACCAGTTCCATCAGCAGCACGCCTTCGAAGAACAGGTACGGCCGCGGCACCCGCACGCCGGCGGCAGCAAGCTTGAACAGCGCATCCACCTCGGCGCTCTGCCACGCCGCTTCCTGCTGCTCGCGCCCGTACTTCGTGCCCTTGGCCATGGCACGCGCGCTGCGGCTGTTCTTGACCTTGCGGTTCTCGGTGTAGTCCACCGCCTGACGAAAACTGCGGTTCGTCGCTTCCTTGTAGACCTTGGCGGCGCGCGTCTCGGCGCCGCAGCGCACGACATAGACCTGCGCTTCCTTGCCGCTCATCAACTGGCGCTGCACGCCGTCGATGAGGCCTTCGTCGAGCAGCACCTGCAGGCGGGGCGGGGTCTTCATCGTTTGCGGTGAGGGATGGGGCCGGCGTCGGGCTGGGGCTGGGGGTGGGGGTGGGGCGGGCGAGAGTCATTGTCACGGTGCCGCACCAGGGGCATGGCCATGTGCACCTTGCCCTTGAAGCCCGACGGCGTGCAGATGGCGCCGGGCTCGACACCCCAGGTCACGAAGCCCACAGCCTCGTACAGCCGGATGGCCGCTTCATTGCCCTCGGTGACCGTCAGCCGCAGCATGCGCAAGTCCGCGCGCCCGCAGGCCGCGGCGATGGCCGCCTGCATCAGGCGCGCCCCCACACCCAGGCGGCGCGCAGGCGGCTGCACAACCATGCCGATGACCAGCGCCGAGTGCCGGGTCTTGGGCTTGGCCGAGTACTCCAGCGCCACGGTACCGACCAGCAGGCCGCCGCGAAAGGCGCCGAAGGACTGACTCAGGCCGGACGGCGCGGCAATGCGCTGCGCCCACCACGACAGCGGTTCGGCCTCACGTTCCTGCGCCGTGGAAGTGAAGGCGTCGGCAGCCTCGACATAGGCCTCCAGCATCAAGGTGCGATAGGCCGGTGCATGCTCAGCGGTGAGGGGTTCGATGTGAAGCATCGGTGCGTCGCTCCAGGGCACGGAAGGCCTGTCAGCCGGGGCCACTCGGTGCAATTTCAGTGCAATTTCAGTGCAAGCTCAGTGCAAGCTCAGTGCAATTTCACCCGCGGCTCGGTGCCGCGAGTCAGCCAGCGGCTGGCCGAGCCCAGCGCCGTCTTCCACCAGCCGTGCAGTGCCACCTGATGCATCTTGTACAGGCTCAGGTACATGGTGCGCGCAAACAGGCCTTCGACCCACAGGTTGCCGCCGATCAGCGAGCCCATCAGGTTGCCCACCGTGCTGTATTCGCCCAGGCTGACGAGCGAGCCGAAGTCGCGGTAGCGCCAGGGCTGCAGCGGCTGGCCGCGCAGGCGGCGCTTGATCTGCTTGACCAGGTGCATGGCCTGCTGGTGCGCGGCCTGCGCCCGCGGTGGCACGTTGATCGGTACGTCGATTGGCACATTGATCGGCACATTGATCGGCACATTGATTGGCACATTGTTGGACGCTTGCCCGCCACGGCCGCCATGGCCGGGCGCGCCAGTCGGGTGCTTGCCCAGCCACACCGCCGCAGCACAGTCGCCAATGGCAAACACGGCCTCGTCGCGCGTGCTCTGCAATGTGGGCGTCACCACCAGCTGGTTCATGCGGTTGGTCTCCAGCCCCGCCAGACCCTTCAAAAAGTCGGGCGCCTTCACGCCCGCGGCCCACACCACCAGCTCGGCCGGGATCAGCTCGCCACTGGCCAGCGTCACGCCATCGGCGCTGACGGCGGTGACGCGAGACCCGGTGCGCACCTGCACCCCCAGCCCGCGCAGCAGATCGGCCGCGCTTTCGGCGATGCGCTCGGGCAACGCCGGCAGGATGCGCGGACCGGCCTCGATCAGGTTCAGGCGGATGTCGCGCTCGGGGTCGATGCGTTCGAGGTTGTAGGACACCAGGGTGCGCGTGGCCTTGTGCAGTTCGGCCACCAGTTCCACGCCGGTGGCGCCAGCGCCGATGACGGCCACCTGCAACTGCCGCGGCGACAGCGGCTCGGACTGCATGTGTGCGCGCAGGCAGGCGTTGACGAGCCGGCGGTGAAAGCGCTGCGCCTGCGCCGGTGTTTCGAGCGCGATGGCGTGCTCGGCCACACCGGGCGTGCCGAAGTCGTTGGTCTGGCTGCCGACCGCGATCACCAATGTGTCGTAGCCGCGCAGGTAGCCGGGCGTGACCACTTGCCCGTCCTCGTCTGCGACCGGGCCCACCTGCACCTCGCGGCGTTCGCGGTCCAGGCCCACCATCTCGCCGACGCGATAGCGAAAGCCATGCCAGTGGCTCTGCGCCAGGTAATCGGTGGCATGGGCGTGGATGTCGATGCTGCCGGCCGCGATCTCGTGCAGGTGCGGCTTCCAGAAATGCGACCGCGCCTTCTCGATCAAGGTGACATGCGCCAGCCCCTTCTTGCCCAGCGTGTCACCCAGCCGCGTGGCCAGCTCCAGCCCGCCGGCACCGCCGCCGACGATGACGATGCGGTGGGGCGTGGGGCTGGTTTTCATCGTCGTGATCGGTGGGTTCAGTGTGATCGCCGGGCCGCGCAGCGCCGTTCAGCGCCTCATTCGCCGCTGCGCCAGCGGGCGCTGGCCGCGCAATTGGCGCTCGATGCCGTCGTTCAGCGCGTTGCGCAGCGCAAGCACTTCGTCGACCTGGCCGAAGACGTTCTCGAAGCGCAGGTCCAGCCACAGCCACAGCGTGCAGGCGCGCAGCGCCTGTTCCATGCGCTCCAAGCGGCTGTGGCTGTCCACCTCGTCCAGAAACCAGGGCCGGCCGGCGCGGCCGGTGCGCGCGTGCTGCGCGGCCCAGCCCAAAAACTCGTCCAGCGCCGTGCCCACCCGGGTATCCACCGGCGCCTGCGCGTAGGTGAAGCGTTCCTTCAGTGTCAAGGTGGCTGCGCGTTCGTCCAGCGCCGCGGCCAATTCCAGCATCTGCGACAGCTCGGCGACGGCGAAGTGTGCGTCGTCCAGCTTCAACTGCTGCATGAAGACGTCCAGCACCTCGCGCAGCTTGGTGCGCCCCAGCCGCGCCGAGATGGTGTCGACATGCCAGCCGTTGGGGGCCACCGGGGCCTTGAAGTCGCGCGGCGCCAATGGCTGGCGCAGCAGGCGCTCGGCCAGCGCCTGCTGTGCGCCGGGCTCGGCGTCTTCCAGCACACCGGCAAAGCCTTCGTCGTGCATGCCGAAGCGGCCGGCGCGGCCCGCGATCTGGTGCACCTCATTGACGTCCAGCGGCCGGTCGGCCACGCCGTCGAACTTCACCAGGGTCGAAAACAGCACACGCCGGATCGGCAGGTTCAGCCCCATGCCGATGGCGTCGGTGGCGACCACGATGTGCGACGACCCGCTGGCAAAACGTTCCGCTTCGCGCCGCCGCACCTCGGGCGGCAAGGCGCCGTAGATGACCGACACGGGCGGGCCGCCCTTGCCTGAATCGGCCGCGATGCGGTCGCGCAGCTGCAGCACGTCGCGGCGGCTGAAGGCCACCACCGCATCGCCGTGCTTCAGCTGCGACACCGCCACCGGCCGCGGCAGCATCTGCACATGCTGCATGCGCTCGAAGGCCTGCACCTCGCACGACTCGCCGCACAGGCCCAGCAGGTTCTGGATCGCGGGCACGGCGTAGGCGCTGCAGATGATGATGACCTCGCGTGCCGGCACCGCCACGATGGCCTGGGTCCAGGCCCAGCCGCGCGAGTTGTCGAACACCATCTGCGCTTCGTCGATGACGGCGACGTCGATCTCGCGGTTCGTCGCCACCATCTCGATCGTGCTGCTGACGACGCGGGCATCGGGCGCGGGCTGGTTCTCCTCGCCGGTCAGCAGGCTGCAGGGCACGCCACGCGCCATCAGGCGGTCACGGCCTTCCAGCGCCAGCAGGCGCAGCGGGGCCAGGTAGGCGCCGTCCAGGGCCTGGGCCAGGCGTTCGAAGGCTGCGTGGGTCTTGCCGCTGTTGGGCGGACCCACGAAAAGGCGCACGCGGCGCTGCAGCCGCCGCGCCTTCGGGAAGGTGCCGGGGTAGCCCTGGAAGGCGAGTTCGGTGTTCAGGCTGTCCAGCGTGTCCAGCTCGGCCGTTTGCAAGGTCCAGCGTTCCTGCGCGCGGGTGCAGGCGGCCTGCAGATCGGCCAGCGCCACGGCCTGCAGTTCAGGGGTGCCCGCCGGCGGGCCGGGGGGCTGGGGGATGCGGCATTCGGCCTGCAGCCGCGGCAGCAGCGAGGCCATGTGTCGCGGCTTGAAGGCGCGGCTGGTGGCCAGCAGGCCTTCCAGATGGCGTTGCAGCGCCACGGCGTGGGGCCAGGCCGGCGGCGTGCCCAGGGCGGTGCGCAACGCGGCCTCGTCACCGTCGCGGTAGAAAGCCCAGACGGCATCGGCCGGCACCGGCAGCCGGTACAGCACGGTCACCGCCCAACTCGGTTCGGACAGGCCCAGCGCCTGGCTGGCCAGACGCAGCCACTGGCCGGCGCGGCGCGTCACGCCCAGGGCTTCCAGCGCCGCGCTGCGCTGCGTCATCAGGGTGCGCAGGCCTGTGGTGGCGGTTGTGGCGGTTGTGGCGGTGGTGGCGCTGGCCGCAGCGCTGGTGTCCATCGCGTCCAGATGCGCCAGCGCCGCGTCCATCAATGCCGGCTCGATCCAGCGGCTGGGGCGCTGGCCGGGCACGCTCTTTTGCAGCAGCACCAGGCCCAGGCTGTCGAGATGGCTCTCGAAGCCGGTGGCGCCTTCGGGCAGATAGTCCGCTGGCTTGACCACCTGCGGCAGCGTGTACGCGGCCTGGCGGATGCGCTGCAGCGCCTCGGCGCCGATGTGCGGCGGCAGGCGCTCGGCGTGGCGGGCGTTGGGCAGCGGCGGCGCTGCCTTCGCGGCCGGCTTGTGAGGCGAAGCGGGCGCGCCATGCGCCGCACTGGTCGGCGCATTGGGCGGCGCATTGGTCGACGCATTGGTCGACGCATTGCTCGATGAAAGCGGCGATGCGGGCGGCGAAGCAGGCGGCGCTGCGGTGGGCTTGGAGGGCAAGGCGGGTGGGTGCGAAAAGTTCAACAGCAGGGCCGATGATCGCTCATCACCCTGGCGCCATCGCCGGCACCAGCACTGGCACCATCGCCTGCGCGCCGAGATTCGATGCTGACTTCGAAGCCGACGTCGCAGCGAGGTCGAGGTTGAGATCGAAGCCGACGTCGAAGCCGACAATCGGGGATGACTGCTGAAACCGCTTCCCCCTCGCCTGCCGCCGAACCCCAGCCCGCGTCCGCCGCCGGCCCGGCCTTCGACACCCTGCCCCTGAGCCCGGCCGCGCTGGCCAACCTGGCGCAGTTGGGCTACGCGGCCATGACGCCGATCCAGGCGGCGGCCTTGCCCCCGGGCCTGGCCGGCCGCGACCTGATCGCGCAGGCGCGCACCGGCAGCGGCAAGACCGCCGCCTTCGGCCTGGTGCTGCTGCACACGCTGGACAACCGCGCCGGCGGCTTCGACGCCGACGGCAACTTCGTGCAGGCGGTGCAGGCCCTGGTGCTGTGCCCCACACGTGAACTGGCCGAGCAGGTGACGTTGGAACTGCGCCGCCTGGCCCGCGCCGAGGACAACGTGAAGATACTGACGCTGTGCGGCGGCAGCACCATGCGACCGCAACTGCAAAGCCTGGCGCATGGCGCGCATGTGGTGGTGGGCACGCCGGGGCGCATCCTCGACCACCTGTCGCGCGGCAGCCTGGATCTGGCTGCGCTGAGAACTCTGGTGCTGGACGAGGCAGACCGCATGCTGGACATGGGCTTCTTCGACGACATCGCCACTGTGGCGGCGCAATGCCCGCCGCCACCCCGGGCCGGCACAACAGGCAGCACAACAGGCAGCACAGCGCCCGGCCGCCAGACCTTGCTGTTCTCGGCCACCTTCCCGCCCGGCATCGTCAAGCTGAGCGCGGCGCTGATGCACGCGCCGCTGCACATCGAACTGCCCGAAGCACCGGCCTCGACCCAGATCCGCCAGCGCTTCGTCGAGGTCGCCGACGACGCACGCCTGCATACCGTCGGCCGCCTGCTGCTGCATGCGCGGCCGGCGCGCACGCTGGCCTTCTGCAACACCAAGGCGCAGTGCCGCGACCTGGTGGCGGTGTTGCGTGCGCAGGGCCTGGTGGCGCTGGAACTGCATGGCGACCTCGAGCAGCGCGACCGCGACCAGGTGCTGGTGCGCTTTGCCAACGGCAGCGCCAGCGTGCTGGTGGCCACCGACCTGGCGGCGCGCGGGCTGGACATCGCCGGGCTCGAGGCAGTGGTCAATGTCGACATCACGCCCGACCCGGCCACGCACACGCACCGCATCGGCCGCACCGGGCGCGTCGACGCCATCGGCTGGGCCTGGAGCCTGGCCAGCGGCGAAGAGATGCCGCGCGTGGCCGCCATCGAACAGGCCGGCGGCTTTGACGCCACCTGGGTGCCGGCCGACAGCCTGACGCCGACCGCCACGGGCCCGCTGCGCCCGGCGATGACGACCTTGCAGATCCTGGGCGGACGCAAGGAAAAGATCCGCCCCGGCGACGTGCTGGGCGCCTTGACCAAGGACCTGGGCCTGAGTGCGGCGCAGATCGGCAAGATCAACGTCAATGAATTTTCGAGCTACGTCGCCGTGGCGCCTGAGGTGGCCGATCGCGCCTTGCGCGGGCTGAACGCGGGGCAGGTGAAGGGGCGCAAGGTGAAGGTGCGCTTGTTGGACGATTGAACGGGGATGGGCCTTTGAGCGTGGGCGTGGGCGTGGGATCTTTATTCCCTGGTGCTGTATTCGCTGCTTGGAGCGGCGCTGGCGTCGGTCCACCGTTCAGACTCGATGCCACGCCATTACAATCTAGACAGCTAGATGCCACCGATCTGACGACCGTCTGCCCAGGAGACTTTGCAATGACCACCGTGGGTATCTTTGACGCCAAGAACCGCCTGTCCGAACTCGTAGAACGGGCCGCGCGCGGGGAGGAGATCGTCATCACTCGACGCGGCGAGCAGGTCGCCCGCCTGATGCCTCCACAGGTCCCCGACGCGCTTCGCGAGGCGCAGGCCCTGGCGACAAGAATTCGTCGCAGCCGCGCGAGGCAGGGGCCGGGAGATGGCACGTCGATCAGGGACATGATCGAAGAGGACCGGCGGTGATGCCGACAAAAGCCAAAGGGGCCAAAGGGGCCGAAGAAGGCCGCGGCGCACTGTCTGATCCGGCGTCGGCGGGTTGGGTGATCGACGCTTCGGTCACGATGCCGTGGTTCTTTGCCGACGAGGCCACGCCGTTCACCGAGGGGCTGCTCGATGCACTGGGCAAGCAAGTGATCTGGGCGCCGACACTCTGGGTCTTCGAGTGCACCAATGTTCTGCAGAGCGCACAGCGGCGGCGGCGCATCGACGCCCACCGCCGCGCGGAAATTGCGTCCGAAATGAGTGCCCTGCCGGTGCGTCTCGACCCGGACATCCCCGACTTCGTCAGTTTGGACAGACTGGCGGCAGCGCAGGGCCTGAGCGCCTACGACGCGGCCTATCTTGAGCTCGCCCTGCGCCGGTCCCTGGTTCTGGTCAGCCTCGACGCCCGCCTGATTGCCGCCGCTGGCGCACTCGGCCACCCGGCGCTGAGCGCAGCGTCAGAGAGCAGCACCTGAGCCACAACTGAGGAGCAACAGGTGCACGCGGCGCGCCTCAGCGCTTCACGAACCGCAGCGTCATGCGATCGCTCTCGCCGATGGCGGCGTAGCGGTCACGGTCCTTGTCCTTGTTGGTGAAGGTGGGCGGCAGGGCCCAGACGCCGCGTTCGTGGTCGGCCTGGTCCTTGGGGTTGGCGTTGATCTCGGAGGCCGCGTCCAGCTTGAAGCCCGCGCCCTCGGCCAGCCGTTGAACCCAGCCCTGGTGCAGGTAGCCGCTGCTGGCCTTCGCGTCCTGCACGCGGGCCGGCGGCAGCCGGTGGTCGACGACGCCGAACACACCCCCCGGCTTCAGGCTGGTGTGCACATTCTTCATCGCCGCCGTCACCACGTCCTCGCCCTGCGTGGCCCAGTTGTGCACGTTGCGGAAGGTCAGCACCATGTCCACGCTGGCGGCCGGTGCAAAGGCCATGGCGCGCGGCACCTCGAACACCGTCACCTGCGTGCGGTCGTACAGATCGGGGCGGGCCTGCAGCTTGGCCGCCAGGCGTTCGGCGCTGCGGCGGCGGTATTCGTTGCTGGACTGCGGATCGTCGGCACCCAGGATCAGGCGGCCGCGTTGGCGCAGGTAGGGCGCCAGGATCTCGGTGTACCAGCCGCCGCCGGGCGTCAGTTCGGCCACCGTCATATCGGCGCGCAGGCCGAAGAAGTTCAGCGTCTCGTAGGGGCGGCGCGCCGCGTCGCGGGCGACGTTCTCGGGCGCGCGGTGGTTGCCGGCGATGGCCGCGCGCAAGGCGTCGTCGGCGCGCGCGATGCCGCTGATACCCAGTCCGAGCAGTGCCAGCGGCAAGCCCAGGGCGTCGCGGCGGCGCAGGCCGGGAGTGGGGCTGCCGACCGGTTCAGGTGGGGTGGATTTCTGCATGGTGCATGGCCTGGGGGGACTTGCTGTGGATGGGGCGAAAGTTCATCGTGCCTGCGTCGCGCCTTCGGCCAGCGCCCGCGCGATGAAGGCCTTGTTCACCTTGGCCTTCGGCACGGGCAGGTCGAACCACTGGCGCACGTCGTCTTCCAGGCCGATGCCGTGCATGTAGTTGTAGATCGCCTTGCGCAGGCCCGGGCCCAGCGCGTCGTGGTCGGTACCGGTGGGGTCGACGAAGCCGATGTCGTTCTTCGCAAAGGCATCCGCCGCAGGCGGCACCAGCGTCACGCCAAAGGCCGCCGGGTCCTTGCCGACGGGCGAATGCACGGTGCAGGTGAAGCGGTGCCAGTAGCCGCTGTGGATGCAGCCGGCCGCAAACAATTGGCGCACGTACTCCAGCGCGTCGACCGTGTCCTGCACCGTCTGCGTCGGAAAGCCGTACATCAGATAGGCATGCACCAGCACGCCGGCATCGGCGAAGCCCTTGGTGACGCGCGCCACCTGGGCCACGCTGACACCCTTCTTCATCAGCGTCAGCAGCCGGTCGGATGCCACCTCCAGCCCGCCGCTGATGGCGATGCAGCCGCTGTCGGCCAGGGCCTGGCACAACGCGGGCGTGAAGCTCTTCTCGAAGCGGATGTTGCCCCACCATGAGACGGCGACATGGCGGCGCTGCAGCTCTTCGGCCAGTGCCTTCAGGCTCTTCGGCGGTGCCGCCTCGTCGACGAAGTGAAAGCCCGTCTGCCCGGTCTCGGCCACGATGGTCTCGATGCGGTCGACCAGCGTGGTGGCGCTGGCCGCGTCGTAGCGGCTGATGTAGTCCAGGCTGACGTCGCAGAAGCTGCACTTCTTCCAGTAGCAGCCATGCGCCACCGTCAGTTTGTTCCAGCGCCCGTCGCTCCACAGCCGGTGCATGGGGTTGAGCATGTCCAGCAGCGACAGGTACTTCGCCAGCGGCAGGCCGTCCCAGGTGGGGGTGCCGACCTCGTCGAAGGGCACATCGGGCTCGACGAAGTTGAGGTAGCGCACGGTGGCGCTGCCGCTGGCGCTGTGGCTGTGGCTGTCGCTGTCGCTGTGGGTTGCGCTGGCAGCCTCGCGCACGAAGGTCCGCACCAGACGCTGGCGCGAACGCCGACCCTGCAGATGGTCCAGCAGCGCCAGCAGCGGGCGTTCACCGGCGTCCAGGGTCACGAAGTCCACGAAGTCGAACAGCCGCGGCTCGCTCAGTTCACGCAATTCGGTATTGACGTACCCACCGCCCAGCGCGATGACGACCGATGGGTCGGCCGCCTTCACCGCCTGCGCGATGCGCAAGGCGCCGTACATCGCGCCCGGAAAGGGCACGCTCAGCAGCAGCAGCGTGGGGCGGTGACGCGCCAGGGCCGCCAGCGCCAGGCGCTGCAGGCTGCGGTCGACGAGATTGGGCGCAACGGCCAGCGCGGCGGCCAGCGGGTCGAAGCTGGGCGCGCTGGCCGCCAGGCTTTCGCCGTAGCGCACAAATTCGAAGCGCGGGTCGATGGCCTCGCGCAGCACGTCGGCGATGTCGTTCAGATACAGCGTGGCGATGTGCCGCGCGCGGTCGTGCGTGCCCAGCACGCCGAAGGCCCAGGCCAGCGGGTCGCCACCCTCGTCATCGACATAGACGTCCAGCGACGCGAAGCGGGGCCCCTCGGGCAGGAAGTCGCGCCCGGCGATGCGGTGCGCCAGCGTCGCGTCGCGGCCTTGCAGGAAGCGGACGGTGGGGCCGATGGTGGCGAGATAACGGTCCAGCTGTGTGACAAAGGCCGCCGTGCGTGCGCCGCGCTGGGCCGGTGCGATGGCCTCGATCTCGGCCTGCACCGCGCGCAGCCCGGCGGGCGACAGCAGCTCCAGGATCAGCGCCAGCGCCAGGTCTTCCTGCACCGCGTCAAAACCGCGGCCACGCAGGAAGCCGGTGAGATAGGCGGTGGACGGATAAGGCGTGTTCAGCTGCGTCATCGGCGGGATGACGGACAGCACACGGGCCGGCGGGACCGCGCCTGTGCCCGCGGCCTGCGCCGGACTGGCCGCTGCTTCGCCTGTCTGCCCTGCAGCCTCTGCCACCCCTGCCACCACCTCCGCCCGGCTCACGCCAGCCACAGCCGCAGCCGCGCGGCCACCGCCGGGTCGCTGAGCAGGGCCAGATGGCCGATGCCATGCACCACCGCCTGACGCTCGGGCGCGATCGGCAGGCTGCGAGCCGGGTCGGCGTGCACCCCCAGCGCGCTGTCGCGCGGCACCAGGCCGTCGCCGTGGCCCAGCGCTGCGTTCAGCACCCGGTGGCGCCATGGCGGGCCCGCAGTCCCGCGGCGCAGCGGGCCAAGAGCCCTCTCGCCGGTCGCCTCGGCCTCGCCCAGCTGCGCCGCCACCGCATGCAGGCGCAGTTCCGCAGGCAGCCCACCAACCACCCCACCCGGCAGCGGCAGCACGCCGGCCGCATCGTCGTCGTGCACACGGCCATGGCGCAGGTCGGTGATGCCGGCACTGCGCACCTGGCCCAGGCGCGACAGCGGTGACGCATAGGGCAGCGCCGCCAGCAGCCGGTCCAGCCCATGACCGGCGCGCTCCAGCGGCGCGCCATGGTGCGGGCTGCCCAGCATCACCAGGTCCTGCACCCGCTGCGGCCAGTCGTGGCCGGCCTGCTGGCCGTGGAGCAGCGCACTTCGCGCCAACAATCCGCCCATGCTGTGCCCCAGCAGGGCCACACGCTGCAGCGGCTGCGGCCAGGCAGCCAGCAGGTCCTGCAGCAGCGCGGCCAGCAGGCGACCGTTGCGGGCGATGGGCAGGCCGCTGTTGTAGTGCAGGTACACCGGCGTCCAGCCGGCGTCGCGCGCCAGCATGGCGCCATGGTCATGGCCTTCGCGCTGCCACTGCAGGTCGTTCATGCACAGGCCGTGCAGCAGGACCAACAGGCGCGGGCCGGCCTGCGGCAGGGCCTGCGCCAGCGCCTGGCGTTCCAGCCGCAGCGGCTGGCCGCGGTGACGCAAGGCCATCGTGATGGCCAGCGGGTTGCCGGTGTCGGCCAGATGGTCGCCCAGCACACCGTTCAATACTGCCAGCGCGGCCTCGCGCCCGGGATGCGGGGGCTCGGCGCCTGGGGTGGCGGAGATACTGCCGGCCACGCTGCCCGCCGCCGCGGCCACCGCCGTCGGCCGCAGTGTGCCGGCCAGGGCCAGCAAGCTGTCGACGCTGCCACCCGCCAGGCGCGTGATGCCGCGTACGCTGCCGTACACCAGACCTGTCAGCCGGCGCGTGCGCTCAGGCGCAGTGCCAGGCGCAACGCCGGGCCCGGACCAGGGCAAGACACCGGCGATGCGCGCGTGCATGGCCTCGACCACGGCCGTCACTCCCAGCGTGGCCTCGGTGGCCAGGCGGGCCGTGCCACGCAGGTCTTTCAGGGTGATCGGAAGTGGTCGGGGCATGGGGCGGGCGCGGGCCATAGTCGTCTGGCGCCGAGACGTCCGGCCCAGCAAAGAAGCCGTTCGCGCCGACTGTAGCCGTCACGCGTTGCCGGCGTCGGTACGCGGACCCATACCCGCACCCCCATCCACACGCACATCCACACGCACATCCACACGCACACCCACACGCACACCCACACGCACACCCCCACCCCCACCACCACCCGCACCCGCACTGCGCTCACGAGGGCGCCGCCCCGGGCGACAGCCGCCTCAGTCCCGGCGCGCGCTTTCGGTCCCACCCTGGGCGTTCATCACCTGGTGCAGCGTGTCTGCGTCCAGCGTGGGCAGCTGGAACGTCACCCGCTCGGGGTCGAAGACGACGCCGCGGCCGTCGCTGTACCAGTCCAGCGGCGCGTTCAAACGCAGGGCCAGCGCGCTGCCGATCTCGCGCTGCGCCAGTCGCCAGTCCTTGCGCCACAGCGTCCAGCTGGTGACCCATGCATCGGCCACGACCTCGGCATAGCCGTTGACGCTGAAGGCCAGGCGCGGCGCCAGCGACGCATTCAGTTCGGCATGCAGGTGCAGGCCGGTGGAGGGCTGCCAGTCGATCTCGGCCCGCGGCGCCACATTCGCCTGCACGCCCGCCTCGGCCGCCAGGCTGAGGCCGGCGGTGGCGCGGATGATGGCCGCACCCAGGCTCAGGCCCGCGTCCAGCTGCGCGCCCACGCCGACGGCGGCCGGCACCTCGAAGGTGGCGCCGCCGGTGACATGCAGGCTCTCGGGCACGGCCGGATTGAAGTCGATGACGTTGATCTCGGTCTGCGTCAGCCGCCCCGGGCCGACGTGCGCAAAGCCGGTGACGCGCCCGGTGATGGTCAATGCGATGCCGACGACGCTGCCGCCGACCGACAGGCCGACGATGGGCACCGAGACCGTGGGCATCGTGAACAGCGTGCGTCGCGCGCGTTCGGGGCTCGGAAACTGGTCGAACACCGTCACCGGCGACGGGATGCCGATGCGGCCGCTGACCAGCAGTTCACCCGTCGTCAACACGCGCAGCCCGACGCCGCCCTGCAGCCAGTCGGTGATGCGCACGTTGACATTGCCATGGCCGAAGGGCCGCAATTCGCCCAGCGTGCCGGCCGGCGGGCCGCTGCCGGGCACGACGCGGCTGGCCTCATCGACCTGCCCGTTGGTAACGCCGACCAGGATGTCGCCGCTGACCCGGTCGCCGACGCGAAACGGCGCCTCGCCGCTGAACATGAACAGCCCGTCGTCGTAGCTCGCGGCCAGCGCCGCCGTGACACCCGCGAAGCTGGCCTGCGCACTGCCGCTGGCAGCCAGGCGCCAGCCGCCATCGGCGTCAGACAGCGTGGCGCTGATCTGCCCGTTGCGGATGCCCGGCCGATCGCGAAAGCGTGCACTGCCGCTGATGACGGTGCCGCGGTCGGGCGTGAATTCGACGCCCATGGTGGCGCTTTCGACGCCGGGGATGTCGAGCTCGGCCGTGCCTGTCAATGAGCGCTGATCACCGTCGAAACTGGCGTTGATATTGGCCCGGCGCAGGCCGCGCACCTTGCCCGGGCCGATGCTGACGAGGCCGCTGCCGCTGATCTTGCCGTCCGGCGCTTCGGCATTGCGGGCGTAGCGCAGATTGATGCGGGCGTCGGCATCAAACAATGTGCGGTCGAAGTCGAACTGGCCGTCGATCGCAAAACCCGCACTGCGTCCCGCGCCACGCAGCGTGCCGCGACCCAGGCGGGCGATGCTGAAGGCCACGCCGCCGTCCACCGCGACGCCACTGGCGGTGCCGATGGCCAATGTCAGGTCGCTGCCGTCGATGTGGAAGGGGCCGCCCAGCGCCAGTTCGCCGCCGCTGAAGGTCTTGCTGACGATGAGCTCGTTGCCGCGGATCTGGAAGTCCAGCGTGGCGCGGCGCAGCAGTTCGATGGTGGGCTGAACCCGGCCGATCACCAGCAGGCCGATGCCGGGCTCGATGTCCACGCTGTCGACCACCACCGGGCTGGCGGCAGTGATGCCGTGTTCACGCAGCAGGCGCTGCAATGTGGCGGTGGGTGCCTCGGTGTTCAGCACGCCGGCGTTGACCAGGCCGCGGCGGCGCGTGATGGGCACCTGGAAATCGGCCTTGGCGCCTGGCGCCAGCGCGGCCGCGGTCAGGCGGGCCGTGACATGGCCGATGGCCCCAGTATCGGCACCGGTCAGGCTCAGCGTCAGGCCGTCGGTGTCCATGCCGGCCACCAGCCCGCGCAAGGCGCCCGCCGCGTCGGCCGGCTGCCCGTCGCGCAACGGCACCGCACGCGGCGCGCCGCCGCGGGGGGTGGCGTAGATCACCAAGGTGTTCGGGCTGCCGGTGTACCGCGCCGCGTCCACGGCTGCCGGCCAGCGTTGCAGCACGGCGTTGGGGTCGCTGGCCTCAGCGCCGGTCAGATTGGCGGGGTCGTAGATCTTCAGGCCCAGCACGGGATCACCCGCGAGCACCTTGTCGCGTGTCCAGCGCTTGCCGGCATTGGGCGCACCGCTGGCGACGAAGCTGGCGTAGCGGACCTTGTAGTCGCGCCTCAGCACCTCGGCGTTGCGGTCCTCGGCCGGCAGCGCCTGCGCGGCGTCGGAGGCGGCGTAGGCCACGAAGGCCGCGTCCAGTGCGCGGTCGATGGCGCCGCCGCTGGCCCCGTTGGCGGTGCGTTCCAGCAGCTCCAGGTTGGCCGGGTTGTCCAGTCCGATGCCGCCCAGCTGCAGTTCGACGATGTGGTCGATCTCCAGCGGGTGCGGTTCGGCCTGGCCCGCACTGTCCCAGCGTGGCTGGCGCAGGGCGTCGGCCAACTGCGCCGGATTACCGACGATGACACGCTCGCCTGCCGCCGCCAGCGACACGCTGCGCGGCGCGGCGACATAGGTCTTGTCGGCCTCGAGCCCGGCCACCTTGGCGCTCAGCCCGGTCTGCAATGCGCTGCGTGGCGTCTGGCGGCGCCAGTGGCCGGACTGGTCGGCGCCCAGGTCGGCACGGCGGTAGCCGGCCGGGCGCTCCAGCGTCGGCCGCGCGTCGACGTAGGCCTGTCTGCTGTGTGCATTGGCGGGGTCGCTGCCGTACTTGAGGTCGGGCAGTCTCACCTCCGGCAAGGTGATCGGGCCCTTGCCTGTTGCCGCGGCCGGCGCCGGCGCGGTTGCGGGCGCCGTGGTGCCGGGCCCGTCGCGCATCACCTGCAGCCCGCCCTGGCGCTGCTGCAGCACATGCACCAGCTCGTGCGCCAGCAGGGCGCGGCCGCCGGGGCTGGCGGGGTCGTGTTCGCCGCTGGCAAACGCCAGGTGTTCGCCCCAGGCGAAGGCGCGGGCGCCCAGGGCGCGGGCCGCAGCGTCGCCATCGGCATCGGCGTGGATGCGCACGGCACCCAGGTCGGCGTTCAGCCGCGGCTCGAAGAAGGCGCGGGTCTCGGCGTCCAGTGCCGTGCCTGTGCCCAGGCGGGCCACCAGCGCAGCGGGGTCCGCGGCCGCTGTCCCACCGGCGGCGGCCTGACCCGGCGGCGCAGGCGCGCGCGCCGCGGCCGGCGGAGCGTGCGCGATCTGCGGTGGCGCTGCGCCAGCGGGCATGCGCAATACGCGCGCGGCCACTTGGTCGGCCTCGCGCTCGACGGCGTCACCGGGCTGGCTGACGGGCAGCGGCCCCGCCGACGAAACTGCAGGCGCTGCGCCAGCCGGCGCGCGCAGTGCCATGCGGTCGAAGCGCTGGGCAGCCGAGGACGCCGCCGGCGCCGGGGCCGGTGCGGCCGCCCTGCCCTGCCCCAGGTTGCTATTTGCAACGGCGTTTGCACTCGCGTTCCTCCCGGCGTTTGCGCTGGCGCTCGCACCGGCGTTCGCATGGGAACCGGTGCTGGCTCCGGTGACGCTGCCGGTGCCGGCCTTGCGCTCGGCCTGCCGCGGCGCCATCGGGGCCCGGGCCGCCTTGGCGGGGCCCTGCATCTTGGGGGCGGCGGCAGCGGCCACGGCGCAGGTTCAGCCCTGAAGCTGGTAGTAGGCCAGCGTCAGCACCCGCGCGCCTGCGCCGAGATCGGCCGCCGGGGCGCGGAAGTTGCCGTCGTCGGTGCGCTGCGCGGCCAGGCCCAGGAACTGCGACACCGTCGCGTGCTGCGCCGCAGCCACCGCCGCAGCCAGGCCCGGCGTGGCGTCGATGCGCAGCACGCGGATGCGCAATGCCGTCGTCGGTGCACCGCCGCCAGCGGCGGCATCGGCGTCCTTCAGCTTTTCCTCCGCCTCGGACACGAGCACGCCGGTCTCGAACTTCAGCGGCACCTGCAAGGAGTTGGGCAGCATGCGTTGCACGGACCGCCAGGCCCCTTGCAGATCGCCGCTTTGCATCGCCCGCAGCACCGTCAGGTACAGGTCGTTGTTGACCAGCACCGCGTGGTGCAGGGTGACCACGATGGGTGGCGGGGGTGGCGGGGGTGGCGGGGGAGGAAGCGGCGGCGGCGGCCCGTCCGGCTCACCTGCCGTCACCACCAGCATGCCGCCGTCCAGCGCCCCGTCGGCCAGCGGTTCGGGCGGTGGCGGCATCACCGCCAAGCTGCCGTCCCCACGCACCGGCGGCGCCGTCAGGACGGCGATGCGCTGCAGCATCGCACGCAGGCGGAAGTGGTTCTGCCAGCCCTGACCGGTGGCCGGTGCGTTCTCCCAGGCGCGACCCAGCACCACCTGCGGCGCCGGGTTGACGGCGCGCCACAGCGCCAGCACCCGCGCTGCACTTTCTTCGGGTTCGGTGGCGGCGTCGCGGTAGCGCAGCACGCCCACGCGCTGGAACCTGAAGCGCGCCAGGGCCTGGGTGTCGCCGCGGTCCAGGGCCCGGGTCAGGGCCGGCAGGTCGTTCAGTTCCTTCAGCGCCAGGTGCCATACCTGCAGTGCCTCGATGCCGGTGTCGGCCAGCACCGGCGAGCAAGGCGGCGCACACAGCGCCGTGCGCGCGCGGCGGAACATGACCCAGTCGTGCACACCGTCGACACGCCGCTCGGTCGGACTGTCCAGCGTGGGCAGCAGCAGGCGCCGCGCGCGCGCCAGGAAGGCGGCGTCATCGCTGGCATCGGCCAGGTGGGCCAGGGTCTGCAGCGCCGCGGCCCCCAGGCGGTGCCTGGGGCCCGGCATGGCAACCAGGGCCTGGGCGTGCAGCAGCGGCACGCGGTAAAGCTGGCCGGCCAGGCTGTAGCGGTCGTCCTTGATCTGCTGCATGCCGCCGAAAGTAGCGGACATGCCAGCGCTGCCGGCCTGGGCATCCCCGCCTGCAGCGGGTGCCGCCGCTCGCGCCTTGGCCGCTGCCTTGGCCTGTGCCTTGGCGGGCGTGTTGGCAGATGTCTTGGCGGATGTCTGGGCGGATGTCTTGGCCTGGGCCTGGGCCTGCGCCACCACCACCTTGTCCACCGCTTTAACGCCCGCCCCGACGATGCGGTTTGCGACGTCGGCCACCATTTCCAGCAGCGCCTCGGCCAGGGGGCGCTGGCCGCCGCCCTGCCACTGCAGCCGCAGCGCGCCGTCGCTCAGGTCCAGCGGGTCGGTGTCGGCCAGCACCTGGCCGCTGCGCCCGTCGCCCACGCGTTCCAGCACCACGGCCATGCGGTGGCTCAGACGCTGCGACTCGGCCGGCTTGCCGCTGACGCCCAGCGACCATTCCAGATCCAGGTCGAGCTGCAGGCGGATGCGCAGCCGGCCGCCCGCAGCGGCCACCC
>JBBSCX010000020.1:0-18920 GCA_038249905.1 Burkholderiales bacterium | reverse complement strand
CGCGATCGCGATCACCGTCTTGCCTTCCATCAACCCCAGCAACTGTTCCTGGATCGCCACCTCGACCTCGCTGTCCAGCGCCGACGTGGCCTCGTCCAGCACCAGGATGGGCGCGTCCTTCAGCACCACGCGCGCGATGCTGATGCGCTGTCGCTGGCCGCCCGACAGCTTGACGCCGCGTTCGCCGACATGGGCCTCGTAGCCGGTGCGGTCTTTCCAGTCCTGCAGGCCGAGGATGAATTCGTGCGCCTGCGCCTTGTGCGCCGCCGCCACGATCTCCTCCATCGTCGCGCCCGGCCGCCCGTAGCCGATGTTGGCGGAGATGCTCCGGTGCAGCAGCGAGGTGTCCTGCGTCACCAGGCCGACGGCCGCGCGCAGGCTTTCCTGCGTCACGCCTCGGATGTCGTGGCCGTCGATGCGCAGGCTGCCCTGCTCCATGTCGTGAAAGCGCAGCAGCAGGTTCACCAGCGTGCTCTTGCCGGCGCCTGAACGGCCGACCACGCCGACCCGTTCGCCCGGCTTGACGACCAGGTTAAAGCCGTCCAGCACTTTCTTGCCATCGGCGCGGCCATAGGTGAAGCTGACGTCGTCGAAGCGGATCTCGCCGCCTTGCGGGGCCGGCAGCACGGTCAGTTCGCGCGCGCCCGGCGCGTCGGTCATGCCGTGCGGCACGGCGATGGTCTCCATGCCTTCCTGCACCACGCCGATGTTCTCGAAGATGCCTGTCACCTCCCAGCTCACCCAGCCGGCGACGTTGGCGATGGTCCAGGCCAGGGGTACGGCCATCGCCACCACCCCGGCATCGACCCGGCCCGTGCCCCACAAGGTGATGCCGATGGCCGCGGTGCCCACCAGCAGCATCGCGTTCAGCGCCGACAGTGTCGTCATGAACTTCGTGATCAGTCGCATGTGCGCCGCGATGGCGCCGGTGTGCTCGTCGATGACCTCGCGCACATAGGCGTCCTCATCGCGGGCGCGGGCAAAGAGTTTGACCGTCAAGATGTTGGTGTAGCTGTCCACCACCCGACCCATCACCAGGCTGCGCAGTTCGCTGCTTGTCTTGGCCAGATCGCGCATCTTGGGCACGAAGTGGCGCAGGAAGACGATGTAGCCCACGAACCACAGCACGGTCGGGATGGCCAGCCGCCAATCGGCCGTGCCCATCAGGACCAGCGCGCTCAGGCCGTAGACGAGGATGTACCAGACGGCGCGGATGCTGCTGACCACACATTCGCGCACGGCATTGCTGGTCTGCATCACGCGGTTGGCGATGCGGCCGGCGAAGTCGTTCTGGAAAAACGGCCAACTCTGCCGCACCACATGCCAGTGGCTCTGCCAGCGGATCAGGCTGGTGACGCCGGGCACCACGGCGTTGTTGCGCACGAGGCTGTCCAGCAGCAGCGCCGCCGGGCGGCCGATCAGCACCAACAGGCCCATGCCCACCAGCATCGGCGTGGCCTCGGCCAGCGCCGCGCCGCGGTCGCTGCGCTCCATCAGGCTGACCAGGCGGCCGATGAAGACGGGGATCAGGGTGTCGATCAGCGCCACCATCAGGCCGGTCACGAACATGGTGCCGAACAGCCCCTTGGCCTGCTGAATGTAGTGCCAGTAGAAGGCCAGCAGGCTTTGTGGCGGCGCACTGCCGGGCCGCGCGGTGGGGCGGATGCGGGACTCGAAGAAGGCAAACATGGCTTGCGGGGGCAGCGGCCGCGCGGGCGCCAGGCCGGCCGGGCCGTGGCGTCGTGGGCCGACGCTGGGGGCGGCGGGCCGGCATTGTGGCGCCATGTGCTGGCAGTGCGCTGCCGGCGGGGGTCTCTGAGACCGAATGTAACTTTTCGGTCGCTTAATGACCCTTGAGTCTCAAAGAGATACCGATTGGTTCACATTCCCACTCCGCGAGTTGGCGCCGCAGTTTGCTCGCCGGCATTTCCCACCCTCACCGAAAGCACCCGCATGAAGAAACTGATTCTCTCCACCGCACTGGCCGTCGCCGCCCTGGGCGCACAAGCCAAGGACATCGTCGACACCGCTATCGCCGCCGGCAATTTCAAGACCCTGGTCACGGCCGTGCAGGCCGCGGGCCTGGTCGCCACGCTGAAGGGCCCGGGCCCGTTCACGGTCTTCGCACCCACCGATGCCGCCTTCGCCAAGATCCCCAAGGCCGACCTGGACGCGCTGCTGAAGGACAAGGCCAAGCTGACCGCCGTTCTGACCTATCACGTCGTGCCGGGCAAGGTGATGGCCAAGGACGTCAAGGCCGGCAAGGTCAAGACCGTGCAGGGCTCCGAGCTGACCCTGGGCACCATGGGTGGTGTCACGGTGGACAAGGCCAAGGTCGTGCAGGCCGATATCGTGGCCGACAACGGCGTCATCCACGTCATCGACACGGTCGTGATCCCGAAGTGAACGTCGCCCCGGGCAGCTGCCCGGTCCACCAGGACCGCAGCGGCCCAGTCCACAAGGCCGGGCACCCGCCCGGCCTTGCGCCTTGTGCGCGGGCTAGAAGGTGAATCCAACGCCCATGCGGGCGCCCGAAAGCGGTGCCATCAGCGCCAACAGCGGGCGCAGCGGGCCGTAGCGGTTGGCCACGCGGGTGATGTAGTTGAAGAAGCGCGGCAGGTCCTCGGCATAGTCCGCTTTGCCGTCGCGATGTTTCAGGCGGCAGAAGATGCCGGCCACCTTCAGGTGCCTCTGCAGGCCGGTCCACTCGACATCGCGCCAGAAGTCGCCAAAGTCGGCGGGCACCGGCAGCCCGGCGCGGCGTGCGTCGTCCCACCATCGCACGGCCCAGTCGATCTCCTGTGCCTCGTCCCAGGACAGGAAGGCGTCGCGCAGCAGCGAGGCCAGGTCGTAGGCGATGGGCCCACGCACGGCGTCCTGGAAGTCGAGCACGCCGACGCTGTTGTGCTCATGGCCGCTGGAGTCGTCATCGCCTGAGTCGCCGCACACCATCAAGTTGCGTGGCATCCAGTCGGCGTGCACGGCCACCTGGGCCTGCGCCAGCATGTGGTCGATCAGTAGGCGACAGACGCGGTCCCAGGCGGTCTGCTGCGCGACGGTCCAGGTGAGGCCGAATTCGCGCTCGACGCACCATGCCGGAAACAGCGCCAGCTCGCGTGCCATCAGGCCTTCATCGAAGGGTGGCAGCGCCTCGGCGGGCACACACTGCTGCAGTTGCACCAGAGCCTTCATCACCGGGCGCATCAGGCGGTCGGCCCCGGAGGGCGTGGCTTGCTGCAGTGCCGCCAGGTAGGGCCGCGACCCCAGGTCGGTGAGCAGCAGAAAGCCGTGGTCGGCATCGGCCTCCAGCACCTGCGGCACCTGCAGGCCGGCGGCCGCCAGCAGCAAGGCCACGCGCTGGAACGGACGCACGTCCTCGAAGGCCGGTGGCGCGTCCATCACGATCAGGCTGGGCCGGGGCCCGCCCGGCGCCTGCACCCGCAGGTAGCGACGGAAACTGGCGTCGGCCGAGGCCGGTGCCAGCGTGTCGGCCGCGATGCCATGGCGCGGTGCGACCGTCTGCAGCCAGTGCATGAAGTGATGACTGCGGGCCGGATCGGTCCAGGTGACCGGGTTGGTGACCGGGCCAGTTATGGGGCAGGTCATGGGGCTGGTCGCGGCGCTGGTCATGGGCCTGGTCATGGGCTGGTCACGGCCCGAGGGGCGGTGGGCGGAACGGTCGGGTCGGCAGAAAAGTGGCTCATGGATAATGAATTCTAAGAAGCCTCCCGTGCCCGTCCTCGCGCCCCCTCCCGAACCTGCCGGCGCCCTGTCACGACGAGCGGCCCACCGCACGTGTCGGGCGCGGGCCATGTGCTCCGTGCACAAGCTGCTGGGCTTGTTGCTGGGGTCCGCCTTGGGCGCCCTGCAGGCGCAGACCCTGGCCCCCGCGCCGGCCCCGGCAGCCGCCCTGGACCCGGTGCGCAGCCTGCAGCCGCCGCCGCGCGGTGACGCGGCGCGCGACCTGCCCATCATCCTGCGGGCGCGCAGCCTGCGCAGCCAGCCCGACCTGCAGACCGTGGCCGAGGGCGACGTCGAGTTCCGCCGCGGCGGCCTCGTCATCAGCGCCGACCGCATGGCCTACGACACCCCGTCCGACCGAGCCACCGCCAGTGGCCAGGTGCGCATCGAGCGCGAAGGCGTGATCTACCGCGGCACCGAGCTTCAGCTGAGCGTGCAGCGCTTCGAAGGCTGGTTCCTGCAGCCCGAGTTCGAATTCCTGGCGCTGGGCGCCGGTGGCCGCGCCGACCGCATCGACTTCCTGGGCAGTGCGCGGTCCCGCGCTACCAACGCCAGCTACACCAGCTGCCGCCGCGAAGACGCGGTCGGCCCCGATTGGGAACCCGACTGGGTGCTGAAGGCCGACAGCGTGCGCATCGACCTCGACGCCAACGAAGGCGTGGCCGAAGGCGCCGTGCTGCGCTTTCTGGGCACGCCCATCCTGGCCCTGCCGGTATTGAGCTTCCCGCTCGGCGACACGCGTAAGTCGGGCTGGCTGCCGCCCAGTATCAACATCGACAACCGCAGCGGCATCCAGCTCACCGTGCCCTGGTACTGGAATATCGCGCCGCAGCGCGACGCCACCTTCGGCCTGCGTGCCATCACGCGCCGCGGCTTTGGCGTGGACAGCGAGTTGCGCTACCTCGAACCGGCCTACGACGGCAGCATCAACTTCGACTGGTTGCCCGCCGACCGTGTGGCCGGCCGTTCGCGCGAGGCCTTGTACTGGTTGCATGAGGCGCGCCTGGCGGCCGGCACGCACTGGCGCGTCGAACTGCTGCGGGTGTCCGACGACGACTGGTGGAAGGATTTCCCCGACGCCATCCGCAGCCTCACCGTCCGCCTGCTGCCGCTGCGCATGGCGCTCGAACGCCCGCTCGGGTGGGCCGGCGGCGAAGGCCTGGTGTACGCGCGCACGACGCAGTGGCAGGTGTTGCAGTCCGAGGACTCCGTCATCACCTCGCCCTATCAGCGGGTGCCGCAGGTCGGTCTGCGCCTGGGCGGCTCGGCGGGCGCCTGGGAGATGTCGGCCGAGACCGAGTTCAACCGCTTCACGCTGCCGCGCGACGAGGCGCGCCGCCAGGGTCGTGCCACCGGCGACAGGTTTCACCTGCTGGGCGCCATCAGCCGGCCCTGGCGCCAGCCGGGCTGGTGGGTGGTGCCCAAGTTGCGCTTCAATGCCGCGGCCTACCTCACCGACGACCGATTTGCACCATCTGCGCCGGGCACGCGCATGCCGCTGGCAGGCAAGGCCCAGCGCGTGATCCCCAGCTTCAGCATCGACGCCGGGCTCGAACTCGAGCGCAACACCCGCGCCTTCGGCCGTGCGTTGCGCCAGACACTGGAGCCGCGGCTGCTGTACGTCAACACGCCCTACCGCGCGCAGGACCACCTGCCCAACTATGATTCCCGGGCCAAGGACTTCAACGTCGTTTCGGTCTTCACCGACAACGCTTTCTCAGGCATCGATCGCGTCTCCGACTCGCACCAGATCACGGCCGGCATGACCACACGGCTGGTCGACGAGGTCAGCGGCGCCGAGGCCCTGCGCGTCGGCCTGGTGCAGCGATACTTGTTGCGCACCCAGCGCATCGCCCCGCAGGCCGATGGCACCCCCGACGGGGCGCCGTTGACGCAGCGGTTCTCGGATGCCTTGCTGGTCGGCTCCAGCAGCGTGCTGCCGAACTGGACCCTGGACGGCGCCGTGCAGTACAGCCCGGACATCGGGCGTTCGGTGCGTTCGATCCTCGGTGCACGCTATTCGCCCGGACCGTTCCGCACGGTCGGCGCCAGCTACCGTTTTGCACGCGGCCTCAGCGAACAGGCCGGTGTCGGCTGGCAGTGGCCGGTGTATCGCAGCGAGCGTTCGCCCAGTTCGGGCTGCGGCGGCACCTGGTACTCGGTCGGGCGTGTCAGCTACAGCGTGCGCGACAAGCGCATCACCGACTCGCTGCTGGGCATCGAGTACGACGCGGGCTGCTGGATCGGTCGCTTCGTGGCCGAGCGTCTGTCCACCGGCCAGCGCGAGGCGACGACGCGGTTGCTGTTCCAGCTGGAGCTGATCGGCTTGTCACGACTGGGGTCGAACCCGCTGAAGGTCTTGAGGGACAATATCGCCGGATACCGCCTGCTGCGCGATGAGCGCGGCGGCTTTCCCGCGTCGATGGACGCCGACAACGGCCGGCCCGCCCCTTCAGGCACGCCGCCCTCTCCGAGCCCTCCCGTTCCATGAGTTTCTGCCCCTACCCCCGGCGCTTCGTCGCCGCGGTGGCCGCCCTGGTGGTGGCCGGCACGGCGGCGGCCCAGACACCGCCCCCAGCGCCGCCTGCGCCTGCGCCTGGGCCTGGGCCTTCCCCCGGGACTGCCCCTGCGGCCGCTGCCCCCGTCACGCCACCGGCCCGCCTGCGGGTGGACCGGTCGGACCCCGAGGTGCGCCTGGGCGACTGGATCGCCGTCGTCGTCAACCAGGAACTGGTCACCGCTGGCGAGATCGAGCGCCGCATCGCACGCGTGCAGGCCGATGCGCGGCGCGAAGGCGCACGCCTGCCCGACGAGGAGGCGCTGCGCCGCCAGATCACCGACTCGCTGGTCGAGGAGCGCGTGATCATCAGCACCGCGCGCGAGTTCGGACTGCGCGTCGACGACATCGAAGTCGACCGCGCGGTGCAGAACATCGCGGTGCAGAACCAGTTGACGCTGCCGCAACTGCGTGAACGCCTGACGGCCGAGGGCATGGACTACGGGCGCTTCCGCGCCGACTTGCGCGACCGCATCATGCTCGAGCGCATGCGCGAGCGTGAGGTCTACCAGCGCATCCAGGTCAGCGACGAAGAGATCGACAAGCTGATCGCGCAGCGGCGAGAGTCCGCCGTCGCCGCCGCCGACATCAATCTGGCGCAGATCCTCGTCACCGTGCCCGAGGGTGCCGATCCGCAGGTGCTGGCCGCGCGCCGCGCGCGCATCGAACAAGCCCAGGCGCGGCTGAAGGCCGGCGAAGACTTCGCGGCCGTCGCTCGCGCCCTGTCCGAGGACGCCAACAAGGACCAGGGCGGCGAGCTGGGCATGCGCCCGGCGTCGCGCCTGCCGGACGCCTTCGTCGAAGCCGCGCGCGGCCTGAAGGTGGGCGAGGTGTCGACCGAGCCGCTGCGCAGCGGGGCAGGCTTGCACCTGCTGAAGGTGGTGCAGCGCGCCGAAGGCGCCGGCCTGTCCGAGAACCAGACGCGTGCGCGCCACATCCTGCTGCGCCCCTCGCCGCAGCTCAGCGCCGAACTGGCCGCGCGCCGCCTGGCCGAGTACCGGCGTCAGATCGAGGGCGGGCGCAGCTTCGAGGCACTGGCGCGCGAGGTGTCCGAAGACGGCTCGGCCGCCGCCGGCGGCGACCTGGGCTGGGCCACGCCCGGCATGATGGTGCCGGAGTTCGAAGAGGCCATGAACGCGCTGCCGCTGGGCGGGCTGTCGGCCCCGGTGGTGTCGCGCTTCGGGGTGCACCTGATCCAGGTGCTGGAGCGGCGCAGCGTGCCGATCGAGTTGAAGCAACTGCGCGAGCAGTCGCGCAATATCCTGCGCGAGCAGAAATTCGAGCAGGCCTATGCCGACTGGGCCAAGGAGCTGCGCTCCCGTGCCTACGTCGAGGTGCGAGATCCGCCGGTCTGAGGCGACCCGCACGCTCTCGCCCACATCCCGCCCCCGTCGCCAGGCCAGACCCCGCAAGACGCGTGGCTCACATCCCGCGCAAGCGTTTCGGACAGCACTTCCTGGCCGACGCCGCCGTCATCGACGCCATCGTCGACGCCATCGCACCGGCCCCGGGGCAGGCGCTGGTCGAGATCGGCCCCGGGCTGGGGGCGATGACGGCGCCATTGCTGCGGCGGACGCAGGCGCTGACGGTGATCGAACTGGACCGTGACCTGGCAGCGCGTTTGCGCCGGGTGCCGGGGCTGGAAGTGGTCGAGGCCGACGTGCTGACGGTGGACTTTCGCGACCTCGCCGCGCAGGTGCGCTTTGGCGGCCAGAAGTTGCGCGTGGTCGGCAACCTGCCGTACAACATCTCCACCCCCATCCTGTTCCACCTGCTGGCCGTGGCCGATGTGGTGCAGGACCAGCACTTCATGCTGCAGAAGGAGGTGGTCGACCGCATGGCCGCCGCGCCTGGCTGCAAGGACTACGGTCGCCTGAGCGTGATGCTGCAGTGGCGCTACCGCATCAGCGCGGTACTGGATGTGGCGCCCGAGGCCTTCGATCCGCCGCCGCGCGTGAACTCGGCCGTGGTGCGCATGCAGCCGTGGCCCATTGACGCGGCCGAGCCGGCAGTGGACGCGGCGCGGCTGTCGGCCCTGGTGGCGGTGGCCTTCTCGCAGCGGCGCAAAATCTTGCGCCACACGCTGGGCCGCTGGCTGGCCGAGCATGCGCCCGACACCCCCTTCGACCTGCAGCGCCGCGCCGAGGAAGTGCCGGTGTCGGAGTACCTGGCGCTGGCGCGGACGTCTGGAGCGCATTCCGACGCGCCATGACGCCACACCTCGCATCATGAAAAAGGGGCCCCGCGGGGCCCCTTCGCATCACTGCGGCATGTCAGCGCAACAGCCTGCTCAGGCTGCGTTGAGCCAGGCCGCCGTGTCGAAGGCGCTGCTCATCAAGGGCATGTTCATGCCGAAGTTGGGGTTGGTGCCGCTCTTGGGCACCGCTTTGGCCGCCGGCTTGGCGACGATGCTGTTCTGGGCCGTTTCCGCCGCCCGCTCCCATGACCCGATTTCCGGGGAGCGGGCTACTGAAAAGAATAGAAACACCTGAACGGTATTCGTCGTTCCCCCCAGAACTCGGCCGCGTCGCGGAACACCTCGAGCAGCTGTTCGCGCGCCTCGCGGTCGAAACGCGGGTTGTCTGGCAACTGCTCCAGCACGACGACGAAGCCCGGCTGGCTGCCCGCCTTGTGCACCAGATCGGTCATGCAGTCGTACAAGGCGTCCAGGTTCTTGCCGAAGTGCGGCGGGAACAGGAAGCCCTGTGCGATCGCCTCCAGCACTTCTTGCTTGGACTGCGTGACGCCCAGGTTGGCGTAAAGGAAGTGCTGGTCGGCGGCTTGCGCCGCCTCCTGCAAGTCGTGTACGCGGTAGGCCCGAATCGCCTGCACGATATTGGGACGGACGGTCTGCAACTGCATGGTTGCGGTCCTCCAGGTTGACGTTGAATGGAACTCGATGCCGGCGCGCATGGACAACTAGGGCGCGATGCGGCGGAAACTGGCGTAATGGTCGGCGGTGTAGTAGCAGGCCTCGGGCTGCGTCGGCGGCAGGCCGCTGCAGACGATGCGCCGAGCGCCGCGATCGGAGGCGCCCGGCGTGGGCACCGTGTATTCGCGGTACAGGCCACGTGATTTCAAGGGCAGCAGGCGCTCACGATTGCCGAACACAGTGCCGTCCTTGCGATAAGGGAAGGGTCCGCCTTTCAGGATCAGGCCGTGGGTCTCTTGCGCCTGTTGTGGCAGCGTGGCCAGGGCCACAGGAACCACCGCCATCGGACTGTCCGGCGTGCGCGCCATCGCATCGGTCGCCTGGCCACCCGCCAGTGCCATCGCGCCGATCAGCACCGCCGCAGAAACCTGAGCCCACCCTCGGCCCGAATGGTGCGGGGAATGGTGCGGGGAATGGTGCGGGGAATGCTGCGGGGAATAGCGCGGGGGATGGGGTGGGCGTGGCGGGTTTCGCGAGGCCGGACCGCTCGAAATCACGGGTTAACCCTGAAAAAGCAATCGTCGATGTTATATGAACCCCCCTAAGAACTCAAGATGCTGTCCAAAATTGGGGCGGAGTGGGCGCTGTGTGCGTGTGCTCACATCTGGCATCGACTGCTGTACAGCCCTCGGTCTCGGTCTCGGTCTCGGTCTCTGGGGCGGGCGCGGCCTCGGTCTCGAAAGCTTGCGGGCAGCCCCTCGGGCCGGCGGGCGTCAGGCTCCCGGGCCCGATGCGCGTCCTGCCTGCGCATCGGCGACCGTCAGGGCGGTCATGTTGACGACGCGGCGCACCGTCGCCGAAGGGGTCAATATGTGCACCGGTCTGGCCGCGCCCAGCAGCACCGGGCCGATGGCGATGCCGCCGCCGGCGGCGGTCTTCAGCAGGTTGTACGAGATGTTGGCGGCATCGATGTTGGGCAGCACCAGCAGGTTGGCGTCGCCGCTCAGGGTGCTGCGCGGCATCAGCATGCGGCGGGCCGCGCCGTCCAGCGCCACGTCGCCATGCATCTCGCCGTCCACTTCCAGCCACGGCGCCTGGGCGCGCAGCAAGGCCAGGGTCTGACGCATCTTGACGGCACTGGGATGGTCCGAGGTGCCGAAGTTGCTGTGGCTCAGCAACGCGGCCTTGGGCTGCAGGCCGAAGCGCACCATCTCCTCGGCGGCCATCACCGTGATCTCGCACAACTGCTCGGCCGTCGGGTCGGCGTTGACGTGCGTGTCGACCAAAAATACCTGCCTTCCGGGCAGCATCAATCCGTTCATGCAGGCATAGACCGGCACGTCCTGCACCGTGCTGTCGGCGCCACCCGGGCGGCGGCCGATGACCTGGTCGATGGAGTGCAGGTGGCTGGCCGTCGTGCCCCAGGTGCCGCACAGCATGCCGTCCACCTCGCCCTTGGCCAGCAGCATGCTGCCGATCAGCGTCAGCCGACGCCGCATCTCGATCTTGGCCATCTGCACCGACACGCCCTTGCGCTCGGTCAGGCGGTGGTAGCTCTGCCAGAAGTCGCGGTAACGGTGGTCGTTCTCGACGTTGACGACGTCGTAGTCGCGCCCTTCCTGCAGCCGCAGGCCGAACTTCTCGCAGCGCGCCTGGATCACCGCCGGCCGTCCGATCAGCGTCGGCCGCGCCAGATGTTCATCCACCACCACCTGCACCGCGCGCAGCACGCGTTCCTCTTCGCCTTCGGCATAGGCCACGCGCTTGTTCACGGCGCGCCTGGCGGCCATGAAGATGGGGCGCATCGTCTGGCCCGAGGCATAGACGAAGCTCTGCAGCCTTTCTCGGTAGGCCTCGAAGTCGGTGATGGGTCGCCGCGCCACCCCCGACTCGGCGGCGGCCAGGGCCACCGCGGGCGCGATCTTCATCATCAGCCGCGGGTCGAAGGGCTTGGGGATCAGGTACTCGGGGCCGAAGGCCAGGATCTGCCCGGCATAGGCGGCGGCCACGACCTCGCTCTGCTCGGCCTGCGCCAGGTCGGCGATGGCGTACACCGCGGCAATCTCCATCGCGTCGGTGATGGTGCTGGCCCCGGCGTCGAGTGCGCCACGAAAGATGTACGGGAAGCACAGGACGTTGTTGACCTGGTTCGGGTAGTCGGTGCGGCCGGTGGCGATGATGGCGTCGTCGCGCACCGCCTTCACCTGCTCGGGCAGGATCTCGGGGCTGGGGTTGGCGAGCGCGAAGATGACCGGGTGCGGCGCCATGCTCGCCACCATCGCCGGCTGCAGCACGCCCGCGGCGGACAGTCCCAGAAACACGTCGGCCCCGGCCACCACTTCGGCCAGCGTGCGTGCCGAGGTCTTCTGCGCATAGACGATCTTGTCGGCGTCCATCAGTTCGGTGCGGCCTTCGTAGACGACGCCGGCGAGGTCGGTGACCCAGATGTTTTCACGCCGGATGCCCAGCTTCACCAGCAGGCCCAGACAGGCCAGTGCCGCCGCGCCGGCGCCGCTGGTGACGAGCTTGACCTCGGCCGGGGCCTTGCGCACCACCTTCAGCGCGTTCAGCAGCGCCGCGCCGACGACGATGGCCGTGCCATGCTGATCGTCGTGGAAGACGGGGATCTTCATGCGCTCGCGCAGCTTTCGCTCGACGTAGAAGCAGTCGGGGGCCTTGATGTCCTCGAGGTTGATGCCGCCGAAGGTGGGCTCCAGCGCGGCGATGATGTCGACCAGCTTGTCGAGGTCGTTTTCGGCCAGTTCGAGGTCGAAGACGTCGATGCCGGCGAACTTCTTGAACAGCACCGCCTTGCCTTCCATCACCGGCTTGGCCGCCAGCGGGCCGATGTTGCCCAGGCCCAGCACCGCGGTGCCGTTGGTGACCACGGCCACCAGGTTGCCGCGCGCGGTGTAGCGGTAGGCGTTGGCGGGGTCGGCGACGATCTCCTCGCAGGCTGCGGCCACGCCCGGGCTGTAGGCCAGGGCCAGGTCGCGCTGATTGACCAGCTGCTTGGTGGCCGCGATGGCGATCTTGCCGGGCACCGGAAACTCGTGGTACTCGAGTGCGGCGCGCCGCAACTCGGCGGACTTTTCTTCGGCGGTGGACACGGGAGTCTCCTGAGGGCCGCGCGACGGCAGGGTGCGCGGCCTGTGTGTACTGCTTGTGCGGGCCTGCACAACGGCCCGCGCGAGGATGGAATTCTAGGTGTCGGGGCGTCTCAGCGGACCCTCCAGCAGGGTCCGCAGCAGGCCCCCCGGCGCATCCGCGAAACTGCGTAGCGGCGCGGTCATGGCAAGGTCAATACTGCGCTGGCGCGGACACGCCCGGCCGCACCGCGGCCGGTCCGGCGCGCTGCCCCCAACGCATGAGCTTTCCCGCCGCCACCCTCTTAACGCCCCGCGCGCGCTTGCGCCGCGCGCTGCCTTGGGCCGCGCTGCTGTTGCTGCTGGGCGTGGCGCAGTCGCTGCTGGTGCTGCTGACGGTGCGCCACGAGGCGGCGCGCCTCCAGGACGAGTCCGAGTCCGTCGCCGTCAACGCCGCCGATCGCCTGCGGCGCGAACTGCTGGGCACCATGCAGGCGGTGCAGGCGCTGGGCCTGGACCTGCCGCCCGCCACTGCCGACGCGGCCGATACGGTCGCTGCCCAGCGCTGGCGGACCGAGGCCGTGGCCCTGTTGCGCCAGCGGCCATTCATCGGCCGACTGGAGCGGCGCGGCGCCGACCTGGGCGTGCAGGCGGCGCTGGACTCGCCCATCCAGCCGCCACTGTTCGTGCAGTTGCCGCGCAGCGCGCTGGCGCTGCAGGCCGAGCTGGCCTGCAGTGCCGCGGCGCGGACCGAAGCGCCGGTGTTCTCGCGCAGTCACTTCGTGCCGCTGGGCCGCGGTCGCGGCCTGGAGGTGCTGGAGCTGTGCGTGCCGCTGCGCCAGGGTGTGCAGGGGACGGGCTTTCTGGTCGCGACCATCGGCCTGGGGCCCTTGCTGGAGGCAAGCACCGCCAATGTCAGTCGCCACGAGATCAGCCTGGTCGAAGGCGACGGCACGCGGGCAGTGCGCGCCGGACGCGCGCGCGGTGCCGGGCACTATCCGGCCGAGCGCGTGGTGGACGTGCCGGGCTCGACCCTCCAGTTGCGCGCCGACAGCGTGGCCGGCGCGCCCAGCCTGATACCGAACCTGGCCACGGCCCTGGTGCTCGGGCTGTCGCTGGCCTTGTTCGGCGTGGCCCTGCTGCTGGTGCGCGACGCCCGCCGGCGCAGCCGGGCCGAGGCCGCGCTGGCCGAGTCGCTGGCCTTTCGCAAGGCGATGGAGGACTCGCTGGTGACGGGCCTGCGGGCGCGCGACCTGCAGGGCGCGATCACCTACGTCAACCCGGCCTTCTGCGCCATGGTGGGCTTCGCGGCGGAAGAGTTGCGCGGTCCGGTGCCACCTTACTGGCCGCCCGAGCATGTGCAGGACTATCTGGAACGCCAGCGCCTGCTGCGTGAACACCGCACCACCACGGCGGTGCGGGAAGGCCGCGAGAGCCGCGAAGGCTTCGAGACCGTGTTCATGCGCCATAACGGCGAGCGCTTCCCGGTCATGATCTACGAGGCGCCGCTGGTCGATGGCCAGGGCCGCCACACCGGCTACATGAGTGCGGTGCTGGACGTCACCGCGCAGCGCCGGGTCGAGGACCTGTCGCGCCAGAGCCAGGAACGGCTGCAGGCCACGGCGCGGCTGGCGACCGTGGGCGAGATGGCCTCGCTGCTCAGCCATGAGCTGAACCAGCCGCTGACGGCCATTGCCAGCTATGCCAGTGGCTCGCTGAACATGCTGGATGCGAGCGGCGACGGTCCCGACGCCGAGACCCAGGCCATGCTGCGCCAGGTGCTGGGCCGGATCGTCGAACAGGCCGACCGCGCGGGCCGCGTCATCAAGAGCGTCAACCACTTCGTGCGCCGCCGCGAGCAGCAGCACGAGAGCCTGGGCGTCGATGTGCTGCTGGACGCCGTGCTGCCGCTGGTGCGTCTGCAGGCGCGCAAGAGCGGCACGCGGGTGGAGGTGGATGTCGTGCCGGCGGGCACCGGCGAGGACGGCACGCCGCGCCCGCCGCGTGTGCGCTGCGACCGCACGATGATCGAGCAGGTGCTGCTGAACCTGACGCGCAACGCCATCCAGGCCATGGAGACCGGCGCCACGCCGCTGGCGGCTCGGGTGCTGCGGCTGCAGGTGCGCCAGACACACGGGCGCTGGGTCAGCTTCGAGGTGGTGGATGCCGGCCCCGGCATCGAACCCGAAGTGGCGGCGCGCCTGTTCACGCCCTTTTTCACCACCCGCAGCGAGGGCATGGGCCTGGGCTTGAGCCTGTGCCGTACCGTGGTTGAACAGCACGGCGGCGCGCTGGACCACGGCCCCGGCCCCTGGCGCGCCGACGGCCTGCCGCGCGGCACCGCCTTCCGCTTCACGCTGCCGGCAGCGCCGGGCGCTCTGACGCCGCCCGCGGTTGCCCTCGATCCGTCAGAGCCGGCGACCGAGGCTGCGACCGGGACGGCGGCCAAGGCAGCGACCGAGGCGGCGAACACATCCTCCGCTCAGCGAGGACAATCCACACCGTCCGCGAACTGACCCGAACTGACCCGCACCGACCCGCACCGACCCCTGACGAGCCGCATCACCGTCGCCTTGAACGCCACTGACGCCGCCATGCCTGCCGCGCCTGCCCTCGCCCTGTCCCTGGCCCTGCCGGTGGTGCACCTTGTGGACGACGAGGACGTGGTGCGCGACGCGCTGGCCTGGCTGTTGCGATCGCGGCGCCTGCTGTCCGAAGGCTTTGCCAGCGCCGAGGCCTTCAGCGCCTTCCTCGCCGAGCAGATGGCGCCGGAGCGCCCGGACTGGCCTGCCGGCCCGGTGTGCGCGGTGCTGGACGTGCGCATGCCCGGCACCAGCGGCCTGGCGCTGTTCGATCAACTGGCCGACATGGGGTTGCTGGACGTGATGCCGGTGATCTTTCTCACTGGCCATGGCGACGTGCCGACGGCGGTGGCGGCGGTCAAGCGCGGGGCCTTCGACTTTGTCGAGAAGCCGTTCTCCAACAACGCCCTGGTCGACCGCATCGAACAGGCCCTGGCCGTCAGCGCTGTCACGCTGCGGACGCAGCGCGCGCAGCGCCAGCACAAGGGTGCACTGGCCGACCTGACCGAGCGTGAGCGCGAAGTCATGCAGCGCGTGGTGGCCGGGCTGCCGAACAAGCGCATCGCCGACGAACTGGGCATCAGCGTGCGCACGGTGGAAGTGCACCGCGCGCGGGTGTTCGACAAGGTCGGCGTGCGCTCGGCGGTGGAACTGGCCAACCGGCTGCGCGAGTCGGGTGGCGCCGTCTGATGGCCGGCGAGTTCGAGCTCATCGCGCGCCACTTCTCGCGCCCCACGCGCAGCGCCGCCGTGGGCGCCCGCGTGGCCCTGGGTGCGGGCGACGACTGCGCGCTGTTCGCGCCTGCGCCGGGGCAGCTGCTGGCGGTGTCGTGCGACATGCTGGTCGAGGGCCGGCATTTTTTGTCCACCGTCGCGCCCGAGCATCTGGGCCACAAGGCGCTGGCGGTCAACCTGTCGGACCTGGCCGCCTGCGGCGCCGAGCCCCTGGCCTGCACCCTGGCCCTGGCCCTGCCCCGCGCCGACGAGGCGTTTGTCGCCGGGTTTGCGCGCGGCTTCTACGCGCTGGCAGAGGCCCACGGCATCGCCCTCGTCGGTGGCGACACCAGTGCCGGGCCGCTGAACATCTGCATCACCGTCTTCGGCCAGGTGCCGCCCGGGCAAGCCTTGCTGCGCAGCGGCGCGAGACCGGGTGATGCGCTGTGGGTCAGCGGCACGCTGGGCGACGCGCGGCTGGCGTTGGAGGTCTTTCGCGGCATGTTGTCGCTGCCGGGCGATGACTTCCATGCCGTGCGCCGCGCGATGGAGCAGCCGCAACCGCGGGTGGCCCTGGGGCAGGCATTGCGCGGGCTGGCCACCAGCGCGATCGACCTCAGCGACGGCCTCAGCGGCGACCTGGGCCATGTGCTGCGGGCCTCGGACGTCGGCGCCACGGTGCAACTCGATGCGCTGCCCCGCAGCGCGCTGCTGGCGACCCAGTCTGCCGCCATGCAGCGGCTGTGCCTGCTCAGCGGTGGCGACGACTACGAACTGCTGTTCACCGCCCCGGCAGGCCGTGACGATGCAGTACAGACGGCCGGCCGTGCGGCGGCTGTGGCGGTGACGCGCTGCGGTCACATCGAGGCCGCACCCGGTCTGCGCGTGGTCGATGCGGCGGGCCGCGCGGTGGCCATCGAGGGGCGTGCCTTCGACCACTTTGCCGACTGAGCGCCTGACACTTCTGACGCTCCCGACAGCGACGCAGGCATGGCGATACCGCACACCCCGGCCCAGGACAACACGGGCCACGACATCACCGACGTGGCTGTCCGTGCACCCATCAGCGCAGGCATCGGTGCACCCGTCGGCGCACCTGTGCACGCACCCATCCGCCCCGACTGGGCCTTCATGCGCCGCCACCCGGCGCACTGGATCGCGCTGGGCTTCGGCAGCGGGCTGGCGCGGCGCGCGCCGGGCACGGTCGGCACGCTGTGGGCCTGGGCGCTGTTTCTGGTGCTCGATCCCTGGCTCAGTCCCGGCGCCTGGGGCGTGCTGCTGCTGCTGGGGCTGGTCATCGGCACGTGGGCCTGCACACGCACGGCGCAGCACCTGGGCACGGCCGACCCCGGCGCCATCGTCTGGGACGAGGTGCTGGGCTTTTGGCTCGTGCTGTGGCTGTGGATGCCGGCGGGGCTGATGGCGCAGGCGCTGGCCTTCGGCCTGTTCCGCCTTTTCGACGCGGTGAAGAAGGGCCCGGTGGGCTGGGCCGACCGGCACTGCAAATTGCGACCCGGTGAGCGCATAGGCTGGCGCCAGGGCTTCGGCATCCTGTTCGACGACGCGGTGGCGGCCTTGTGCACGCTGCTGGTGCTGGCGCTCGGGACCGCGATGTGGCGGGCCTGGGCCGGGGGCGGCGCGTGACTGCATTGGTGCTGCGGCTGGCCGACGCCCTGCGCGGGCGCGGCTGGCGACTGGCCACGGCCGAGAGCTGCACCGGCGGGCTCATCGCTGCGGCCTGCACCGATGTGGCGGGCAGCAGCGACTGGTTCGAGCGCGGTTTCGTCCCCTACAGCAACGCGGCCAAGACCGAACTGCTGGGGGTCGACGCGGCACTGATCGCCGCGCAAGGCGCCGTCAGCGAAGGCGTCGCGCGGGCCATGGTGGCCGGTGCGATGGCGCGCGCGCCGGTGCAACTGGCCGTCGCCGTCACCGGCATTGCCGGGCCTGGCGGCGCCGTGCCCGGCAAGCCCGTGGGCACGGTCTGGCTGGCCTGGGGCACGGCCGCCGGGGTGCAGGCCGAGCGTCTGCAACTGGCCGGCGACCGCGCTGCGGTGCGCGCGGGCACGGTGCAGGCGGCATTGCGCCGGCTGGTCGAGGCGGCCCTGGGACCGGCGTGAAGACGGCGTGAAGACGGGGTGATCACGGCATGAGCACGGCACGAGCACGGCATGAGCACGAGACGACCACCGCATGAGCATGGCATGAAGGTGCTGCTGTGCGGCGACTTCGCCGCCGCCGAGTTCGGTGCCTGGCACGCGGCGCTGGCCGCGGCCTGCCCCGAAGTGCAGTGGCTGGACAGCACCGCCGCGCGCGCCGACCCCGGCGCCGTACAGGCTGCTGTGGTCGCCAACCCTCCGCCGGGCAGCCTGCAGGGCTTGCCGAATCTCGAGCTCATCCAGAGCCTGTGGGCCGGCGTCGACCGCCTGCTGGCCGACCCCACCCTGCCGGCCGGCGTACCGCTGGCGCGCATGGTCGACCCTGCCATGACCGCGGCCATGGCCGAGACGGCGCTGTGGGCCGTGCTGTCGTTGCACCGCGGCTTTTTCACCTACCAGCGGCGGCAGCGCGACGGCACGTGGCGCGTGCATGCGCAGCGCCGTGCCGGCGAAGTCGGCGTGCTGGTGCTGGGCCAGGGCGAGATGGGGCGCGCGGCCCTGGCGCGCATCGCGGCGCTGGGCTACCGCGCCTTGGGCTGGCGCCGCGACGGCACGCCGCTGGCGGCCCTGCTGCCGCAGGCCGACATCCTCGTCAACCTGTTGCCGTTGACGCCGGCCACGCGGGGCCTGCTGGACGCGACCTGCTTTGCCGCGCTGCCGCGTGGCGCCAGCGTCGTCAATCTAGGCCGCGGCGCGCATGTGGTCGATGCCGACCTGCTGGCTGCGCTGGGGGGCACCAACGAAGTGGACAACGTGGAAGATGTGAACGGCATCCGCGGCGCGGACGACGAGTGTGGCGAGGATGGCGTGCAGGGCCCGCACGGCACTGCCAGCGGCCGGGCCGGGCGCCTGCGTCACGCCGTGCTCGACGTCTTCCAGACCGAGCCTCTGCCCGCCGGCCATCCCTTCTGGACCCACCCCCGCGTGACGATGCTGCCCCACGCAGCGGCCCTGACTGACTTTCGCACTGCGGCGGCCGTGGCGGCGGCCAACCTGCGGGCGCTGCGCGACGGGCAGCCGCTGCAGCACCTGGTGCAGCCGCAGCGCGGTTATTGACTGTCCGCTGCCGGTCGGTGACGGCCGCGCCAGCAGCGACTGCAGCGGCAGCACAAGCGGCTGCCAGGACCGGCCAGCGCCCGCCGCGCCATCGGATGCAAACGGACGTCAACGGACGTCAACGATTCAAACGCGGTCTGACGGTGTTCAGGCG
>JBBSCX010000019.1:0-19096 GCA_038249905.1 Burkholderiales bacterium | reverse complement strand
CGTGCGCAGGCACCTCCTGTCGTCCTCAGTCACCTTGCAGGCCGCGCCCTCGCAGAGCTCGGGCCTCTCCTGAGGCGACAGGACGTGCGCAGGCACCTCCTGTCGTCCTCAGTCGACCCGCGAAACCTTCAGCATGTTGGTGCCACCCGGGTAGCCCATCGGTTCACCGCAGGTGATGGCATAGGTGTCACCGGGCTTCAGCACGCCGCGCGCCACCAGCACTTCCTCGGCCTCGCGCAGCGCCACGTCGCGTTCGTTGTGGGTCGGCATCAGGATGGGCTGCACATTGCGGTACAGCGCCATGCGGCGCTCGGCGTTGTGCTTGTGCGTCAGGCCGTAGATCGGCACCTTGATGCTGTGCCGGCTCATCCACAGCGCGGTGCTGCCGCTCTCGGTCAGCGCGATGATGCATTTGCAGCCCAGGTGGTGGGCCGTGAACAGCGCGCCCATCGCGATGCTCTGGTCGATGCGGCCCAGCGTGCGCTGCATGAAGTTGTCATTCAGCTGCACGTCCTCGGCGCGTTCGGCCTCCAGCGCGATGGCGGCCATCTGCTCCACGGTTTCCACCGGGTACTTGCCGGCGGCGGTCTCGGCGCTCAGCATGACGGCGTCGGTGCCGTCCAGCACCGCGTTGGCGACGTCGCTGACCTCGGCGCGTGTGGGCACCGGCGCCAGGATCATGCTTTCCATCATCTGCGTCGCAGTGATCGCGATCTTGTCCATCTCGCGCGCCATGCGGATCATGCGTTTTTGCAGCGCGGGCACCGCCGCATTGCCGACCTCGACCGCCAGATCGCCGCGCGCGACCATGATGCCGTCGCTGGCCCGCAGGATGGCCGCCAGTTGCGGGATGGCCTCGCTGCGCTCGATCTTGGCGATCATCGCCGGGCGGTGCCTCCAGGGCTCGCCAGCGACATTGGCCAGTTGCCGCGCCATCTCCATGTCGGTGGCGTTCTTCGGAAAGCTCACCGCCAGGTAGTCGCACTGGAAGGCCACGGCGGTCTTGATGTCCTCCATGTCCTTGGCCGTCAGCGCCGGCGCCGTCAAGCCGCCGCCGGCCTTGTTGATGCCCTTGTTGTTCGACAATTCCCCGCCCAGCACGACGACGGTGTGAACACGTTCGCCGCGCACCGCCTCGACCGTCAGCTTGATGAGGCCGTCGTTCAGCAGCAGGGTATCGCCCGGGCGCACGTCGCGCGGCAGCTCCTTGTAGTCCAGGCCGACGCCATGGACGTCGCCCGGCTCGGTGCGCGCGGCGTCCAGCACGAAAGCCGCGCCCGGCTCCAGCATCACCTTGCCCTCGGCGAATTTGCCGACGCGGATCTTCGGCCCCTGCAGGTCGGCCATCAGCGCCACCGGCTTGCCCACCTTGGCCGCAATCTCGCGCACCAGCTTCGCGCTGTCGATGTGTCCCTGCGCCGTGCCGTGGCTGAAATTCAGCCGCACGACATCGACGCCGGCGCGCAGCAGCCGCTCCAGCACCACGGGGTCGCTGGACGCAGGGCCGAGCGTGGCGACGATCTTGGTGGCGCGGATCATGGAAGCACACTCCGGGGCAGGCTGGAAAGCCAATCGGATTATGGGCGCCGCCCCCGCGCCGAAGTTACGGCCGGGTTACGCCGCCGCGCGGCGCGCCAGGATCTCGAAGGCCGGCAGCGTCTTGCCCTCCAGCACTTCCAGGAACGCGCCACCGCCGGTGCTGATGTAGCCCACGTCGGCCTCGATGCCGTATTTGGCGATGGCCGCCAGCGTGTCGCCACCGCCGGCGATGCTGAAGGCGTCGCTGGCGGCGATGGCACGCGCGATGGACTCGGTGCCGTGGCTGAAGGCCTCGAACTCGAACACGCCCACGGGGCCGTTCCAGACGATGGTACCGGCCGCCTTCAACTGCGCCGCCAGCACGGCCGAGGTGGCCGGGCCGATGTCCAGGATCAGGTCGTCGGGGCCGACATCGGCCACCGCCTTGACGGTTGCCGGCGCGTCGGCCGCAAAGCGCGGCGCCACCACCACGTCGGTGGGCACGGGCACGGCCGCGCCGCGCGCCTTCATGGCCTCGATCACGGCCAGGGCCTCGCCCACCAGGTCGGCTTCGGCCAGGCTCTTGCCGATCGGCAGGCCCATGGCCAGCAAAAAGGTGTTGGCGATGCCGCCGCCGACGATCAGGCCGTCGACCTTGCTGGACAGTGCCTGCAGGATCGTCAATTTGGTGCTGACCTTGCTGCCGGCGACGATCGCCACCAGCGGCCGCTTCGGGTTCGCCAGCGCCTTGGTGATGGCGTCGATCTCGGCTGACAGCAGCGGGCCGGCGCAGGCCACGGGTGCAAACTGCGCGATGCCATAGGTGGTGGCCTCGGCGCGGTGTGCGGTGCCGAAGGCGTCGTTGACGTAGATGTCGCACAGCGCCGCCATCTTGCGCGCCAGCGCCTCGTCGTTCTTCTTCTCGCCCTTGTTCAGGCGGCAGTTTTCCAGCATCACGACCGCGCCCGGCGCCACCGTCACGTCATCCACCCAGTTCGACACCAGGGGCACGGGCACGCCCAGCAATTCGCTCAGGCGTGCGGCCACCGGGGCCAGGCTGTCCTGCGGCTTGAATTCGCCCTCGGTCGGGCGGCCCAGGTGGCTGGTGACCATGACCGCGGCACCGGCGTCCAGCGCCATGCGGATGGCAGGCACGCTGGCGCGGATGCGGGTGTCTTCGGTGATGTGGCCTGCGTCATCCTGCGGCACGTTCAGGTCGGCGCGGATGAAGACACGTTGGTCGCCCACCCGACCCTGGGCGACGAGGTCGGCGAAGCGGATGACTTGCATGGGGGTCTCCTGCAGGGGCTGGACGGCTGTGGCGAGGGGCGGGCGAAGGGCACGCGAAAAGCAAGCGACGAGCTTGCCAAAGCCCTGGGATTTTAGGCAGCGCCCGAGCGCGGTTGAGAGCGCGGTTGAGAGCGCGGTTGAGAGCGCGGTAGCGAGCGCGGTAGCGAGCGCGGTTGAGAACCTGAGTGGGCACGGCGGCACGGCGGCCGCGGCTACCAGCCCAGGCCCAGGCGCAGCGGCAGGAACACGGCCATGCCGGTCAGGATCGTGCCCAGGATGTCGCGCCGCCAGAAGAACCAGGCCGCGCCGGCCGCGGCGCCGAAGATGCGCGCGTCCAGCAGCGTGCCGATCAGCCGGCCTTGCGTCATCACGATCTCGGGCAGCACGACGGCGGCCAGCGCCGCCAGCGGGGCATAGCGCAGACCCTGGCGCAGCACCTCGGGGATGGGGATCTCGCGTTCGCTGATGAAGAAGAAGCAGCGCGTGACGACGGTGATCAGCGCCAGGCCCAGCACCGCCAGCACACCTTCCCAGAAACCCATGGCCATGGTGTCGTCCCTTCGCCTTCAGGTGCGGTCGTCGGCCGGCACCGCCGCACGCGGTGTGGCGTGGTCGATGAGCAGTCCGATGGCCACCGCCGCGGCAATCGCGACCACGATGTTGAGCTTCAGCGGCAGCGCGTAAGCCGCCACCGCCGCACAGCCAGCCACCGCGCCGGCCACCGCCGTGGCGCGATCGGCCAGCAGCGCGCAGGCCAGGCCCAGCAGCGCCAGCGTGCCGGCAAAGCCGAAGCCCCAGTGCACGGGGACCTGGTCGGCCAGGAAGATGCCGATCAGCGCCGGCACCTGCCAGGCTGTCCAGTTGCAGGCCACGCCGCCCCAGAAATAGGGCTGCTGCGCGCCGGGATCGACCTGTGGCGCCGGGAAGCGGCGCATGAACATGACGTAGTTCAGGTCGGCCGTGAAGTAACCCAACCACAGCCGCCGATTGCGCGGCAGGTGCATGAAGTAGGGCCGCCACTGGGCGCTGAAGATGACGAAGCGCAGGTTCACGCACAGCGCCGTCGTCCACACCACCCACAGCGGGGCGCCGCTGATCATCAGCGGCAATACCGCCAGCTGGGCACTGCCGGCGAAGACGCTCAGCGACATCAGCACCATCAGCGGCCAGCCCAGGCCGCTGTTGCCCATGGCGACGCCCGTGATCAGCCCCCAGGCGCCGATGCCGATGCTGGTGGCCAGCATCTCGCGCGCACCGCGGCCGAATTCAGGGTGGCGCCAGACAGGCGCATTCGGCACGACGGGGACTTCAGACTGCGGGATCACCCGCGGATTGTCGGGTTGACGGGTTGACGGGTCGTCAGCCCGACCGTGGCGCGCCGCCGACGCGCCAGCCGCTCAGAGCTGGCGCACGCGCCCGCTGCCCGCGACCGAGCTGCTGACTTTGGCGCTGCCGGTATAGCCGACGTCACCGCTGCCGGCGATGGATACATCCAGCTTCTTCTCGGCCCGCACCTTCGCATCCCCGCTGCCGGCGATGCGCACCTTGACGTCGTCGGCCTGCATCTCCATCAGCTTGACGTCGCCGCTGCCGGAGATCGACACGCTCAGCTTCGTGGCCCGGCCATCGCCGCCGACATCGCCACTGCCGGCGATGCGCACGCTCAGGTCCTCGGTCGCCAGCCTGTTCAGCTTCGCGCTGCCCGAGCCCGACACGGCGATGCTCAGCGCAGGTGTGTTGAAGCCGTCGATGACGGCGTCGCCCGAGCCGGCGATGGACAGCGCATTCAGCGTCTGCGCGCCGACCGTGACCATCACCTTGCTGCGCGTGCTGACGCTGGTGCCGCGCTTCCAGCGCAGCTGCAGCCGGCTGCCGTCGAGCACGGTCTCGATGTAGGGCAGCAGGTTGTCGTCGGCGGTGATCTCGACCGTGTCGGTGGCGGTCTGGCGCACGCGCAGGTCCATGCTGCCCGACAGGCCGATGGCGTCGAAGCCGGTGACGGCGCGGGTCTCGGTGGCGCTGCGGCCAGAGCCGGTGATGCGCTCGCCCCAGGCCAGGGCGGGGCCGCTGGCCAGCAGCGACAGGGTGGTGGCAGCAGCGACGAGCAGTGCGCGGCGGGATGGGGTCATGGCAGCAGTCCTCCTTGTATGTCGAGGCCTGCAGTGTGTGCGGATCGGTCGCCGGCCGCCAGCCGCAGGCGACAGACGGCCATCGGCGGCGATGGACTGCAGGTGGCAAGGCGCGGGCCGTCGCGCTGCGCGGGATCTGCGCTTGGCCTGCCGGGCGACGGCGCGGGTCAGCCGCCGGGCTTGGCCCTGGGCGGCGGCTCGGCCTCGACCGCGGCGACATCGGCCGTGTCGGCGACGGGTGCGACGGCCTCGATGTTGTTTTCGCGCATGTAGTCGTTCATCTCGCGCCAGCCGGCGAAGACAGCCGCCTTGTCGGCGCGCTTGTTCATCGCGTAACACTGCTCGATGGCACGTGCCGCATGGCGGCAGGCACCACCGACGGCGCGACCCTCGGCGTCCTTGCGCGCGGCGATGCTGCTGGCCGACTCGATCCCCAGCATGTCGCAGCCGGCCAGCAGCAGCGGGGCCAGAGTCAGCAACAACAACAGGGGGTGACGGGTGCGGCTCATGGCAAGTTGGTCGGCGGTTTCCTGGACAACTTATCGGCCACCGGCACGCCAAGCTTGAGCCCGCCCGCCTTGGTGCCACTGTCGCTACTGTCGCCACTGAAGCCACTGAAGCCAGTTCAGCGGCACACCGCGAAGCGTCAGCGCCGTGCCGCGTCCAGCCCGCGCAGCCAGTCGGCCGCCGCCATGCGCCGTCCACCGGCAGGCTGCACCTGCAGCAGTTCCAGCGCGCCTTCACCGCAGGCCAGCGCCAGCCGGCCTTCGCCCATGTCCAGGCGGGTGCCTGCAATGTCCTGCGCAGGCGCGGCATGCGTCGGCAGGGAATGCGCAGGCAGAACCGGCGCAGGCAGAACCGGCGCAAGCACCGCCTTCGCACTCATCGCATTCGCATTCACCACCCGCCCGCGCCACAGTTTCAGCGGCTGGCCCTCGACCGAGGCGCTCGCGCCCGGGAAGGGGTCGAAGGCACGCAGCCGCCGCTCGATCTCGTCCGCGGGGCGGGTCCAGTCGACGGCCGCCTCGGCCTTGTCGATCTTGTGCGCGTAGCTCACACCCTCTGCCGGCTGCGGTTGCCGGGGCAGGCGGCCGGCCTGCAGGGCGGCCAGCCCCTTGACGGCGAGCTCGGCGCCGGCGGCAGCCAGGCGGTCGAGCAAGGTCGCGCTGCTGTCCTCGGGGTGGATGTCCAGCGCCTGGACCAGGCACATGTCGCCGGTATCCAGTCCGGCGTCCATCTGCATCAATGTGATGCCGGTGCGGGTGTCGCCGGCCTCGATCGCGCGCTGGATGGGCGCGGCGCCGCGCCAGCGCGGCAACAGCGAGCCGTGGATGTTCAGGCAGCCGTGGCGTGGCAAGGCCAGCGTCCAGGCCGGCAGGATCAGGCCGTAGGCGGCGACCACCATCACCTCGGGCGCAGCCGCCTGCAGCGCGGCCTGCGCCGCCGCGGCGTCCTGCGGATGCTTGCCGTCCAGGCGCAGGCTCTTGGGCTGGGCCAGCGGCAGGCCGCGGGCCTGAGCGTACTGCTTGACCGGCGACGGCTGCAATTTCAGGCCGCGCCCGGCGGGGCGGTCGGGCTGGGTCAGCACCAGCGCCACCTCGTGTCCGGCCTCGACCAGGGCGGCGAGCGCGACGCGGGCGAACTCGGGCGTGCCTGCGTAGGCGATCCTCATCGTGCGGTGATTCCGACCAATTGGCGGATCATCGACTGATCATCAGCGGATGAACAACGGGCGCCGTTCAGCGTCGCTGCTCGTCACGCGCCTTCTTCAGCATGCGGGTGCGGATGCGGTCGCGCTTCAGGCCGCTGAGGTACTCCACGAAGACCTTGCCGCGCAGGTGGTCCATCTCGTGCTGCACACACACCGCGCTCAGGCCCTCGGCCTCGAGCTCGAACGGCAGACCGTCGCGGCCCAGGGCCCGCACCGTCACGCGGGCGTGGCGCTCGACGCGGTCATAGGTCTGTGGCACCGACAGACAACCTTCCTCGTTGACGGCCATCTCCTCGCTGGTGGCCACCAGTTCGGGGTTGATCAGCACCATCGGCCGGTCGCGAGTCTCGGAGGTGTCCATCACGATCACCTGCTGGTGCACGTCCACCTGGGTCGCGGCAAGGCCCACACCGTCGGAGGCGTACATGGTCTGCAGCATGTCGTCGACGAGCTGGCAAATGGGACCGTCCACGATCGCCACGGCTTTGGCGATGGTGTGCAGGCGCGGGTCGGGGTAGCGGAGGATGGGCAGCATGGCCATGGACAGAATGAAGATGAAGTCGAGCAGCAGCGCCAGCGCTGCACCTACGGCAACAAGCCGCAACAGCCGTGGACGAACGGCAACAACAGTGCGCCTTCGCCGCGGGCCGCGCCAGCCTTGGCGTCGGCCTGATCGTCGGCCCTGGCGCGGCGGTTTGTTTGCGGCATCAAGGGTTTAGCGGCAGAATTTGCCAAAGCAAATGAACATTTTCGCAGGCACCGCCGGCATCATCACGGGCGAGCTGCAAGCCGGCCTGCGCTGTCATGATCGCGGGCGAGATTGTCGCACCGGCCCCCAGGCAGCGTCGCAAGTCGGGTCGTGCGGCACCCGCAGGCACAGCCTGATCACGGCTGCGCCCCCGATCCCCGCCTGCTGAACCCCCGGAGACTTCGCCCCATGACCGATCGCCCTGGCACCCAAGGCCACTCCCGCCATGGCGCCTGGCGCCTGCATGCCGCCTGCATCGGCGCGTGGGTTGCCGCTCTGGTCGCCAGCCTGGCCCTGCCCGCCGTGGCCCGGGCCCAGACCTTCCCCAACCTGCCCATCAGCCCCGAGCAACGCGCCACCGCGCAGCAGGTGGCGCAGGCCGGCGTGCCGCTGACCGACCTGGCACCCACCGCCCCCGACAGCCACACCGTGCAGCCCGGCGACACCTTGTGGGGCATCTCCACCCTGTTCCTGAAGAGCCCCTGGCGCTGGCCCGAGCTGTGGGGCATGAACCTGCAGCAGATCCGCAACCCGCACCTGATCTTCCCGGGCCAGATGCTGGTGCTCGAAAAGCGCGACGGCCGCGCCACATTGCGCCTGGCGCAGGCAGGGTCCGGCGCGCCGACCAACACCGTGCGCCTGTCGCCGCGCGTGCGCTCCGAGCTGCTGGGCAACGGCGCCATCGCCGCCATCCCGCTGAACCTCATCGGCCCGTTCCTGAACGAAGCCGTGGTCTTCGACAGCAACGAACTCGCCACCGCACCGCGCATCGTCGCCACGCAAGAAGGCCGCGTGATGCTGTCGCGCGGCGAGACCGCCTACGTCCGCGGCGATCGCAGCGGGGCGCGCGATTTCCGCCTGTTCCGTGAACTCAAGGCGCTCGCCGACCCGATCACGCGCGAGATCCTCGGCTACGAGGGACGCTATGTCGGCACCGCCAACTTCGTGCGCGCCGGCGACGAAGCGGGTGATGGTGGCAAGGACGGAGGCAAGGACGGTGGCAAGTTCGGCGGCAAGGAAGCGCGGGTCGTGCCCGACACCTACACGGTCACCAGCACGCGGCTGGAGGCCGTCATCGGCGACCGCCTGTCGCCGGTGCCGCAGCAAGAACTGGTGGCCTATGTGCCGCGGCCGCCGGACAAGCCGGTGGACGGTCACATCGTCTCGATCTACGGCGACGGCCTGCGTGCCGGGCAGAACCATGTCGTGGCCATCAATCGCGGCAGCCGTGACGGCATCGAGCGCGGTTACGTGCTGGCGCTGTGGCGCAGCGGCAGCAACGCCACCGACACCACGTCGGGCGATCGCCGCACCGCCATGCGCCTGCCCGACGAGCGCCACGGCACGCTGTTCGTGTTCCGCGTCTTCGAGCGTGTTTCCTACGCCCTGGTGCTGACCGTGCAGGACCCGGTGCAGGCGGGCGACCGCTTCACCCAGCCCTGAGCGGGCGCGCAACAGCATCACAACCGATGCCGGCGCCGGACGACTTCGAGGCCTGGTTCAGGCTGCTGCAGACACCGGGTGTCGGGCGTGAATCGGCGCGTCGCTTGCTGGCCGCCTGCGGGTCCCCCGAGGCGGTGCTGCGCGCCGGCCCCGCCACCTGGCGCGCGCTGGCGGGTGCCGCGGTGGCCCAGGCCCTGGCCCAGGTGCCGCCGCAGTTCGATGCCCGGCTGGCCGCCGCGCTGGCCTGGCTCGAGGGTGCTGACGACCGCCATGTGCTGACACCCGGCCACCCGGCGTATCCACCACGATTGCTGCAGACCGCCGACCCGCCGCTGCTGCTGTACGTGCAGGGCCGGCTGGCGACGCTGGCGGCACCGGGGGTCGCGGTGGTCGGCAGCCGCAGCGCCACGGCCCAGGGCCTGGACAACGCACGGCAGTTCGCGGCGGCGTTGGCGGCGCGGGGTTATGTCGTGGTCTCGGGCCTGGCCGCGGGCATCGACGGCGCGGCGCACGAGGGTGCGCTGGGGTCGCTGGGTCGGGCTGAGGCGCCCGGGTCGCCAGACGCCGATGCGGGTGCAGGCGCGGATGCCAACGCCAACGCCAACGCCAACGCCGACCGGCCCGGCGTCACGCTGGCCGTCATCGGCACCGGCCCCGACATCGTGTATCCGGCCAGTCACCGTGCGCTGGCGGCGCGCATCGCGGCGCGGGGCGCCATCGTCAGCGAATACGCCCCCGGCACGCCGCCGCTGCCCGAGAACTTTCCGCCGCGCAACCGCCTCATCGCCGGGCTGTCGCTGGGCACCCTGGTGGTGGAAGCGGCGTTGCGGTCGGGCTCGCTGATCACGGCGCGCCTGGCCGCTGAAGCGGGGCGCGAGGTGTTTGCGATCCCGGGCTCGATCCATGCCCCGCAGTCGCGCGGCTGCCATGCGCTGATCCGCCAGGGCGCCAAGCTGGTGGAGACGGCCGAGGACATCGTCGAAGAACTGCGCCAGCACGGCACGACAGGCGCTGGGGTCGCCGCGACGACCACCGCGACAAGCACCCCAGCGGCCACCTCGGCGGCCGGCGCGCGCCACGAGTCGTCGGCGCCCATCGACGACGACACCGCGGCCGATGACCCGCTGCTGCAGGCGCTGGGCCACGACCCGGTCACGCTGGACGCATTGCTGGCGCGCACCGGCTTCGGCGTGGCGCAGATCAACGCCCGGCTGCTGGAGCTGGAGCTGGACGGGCGGCTGGCACGCCTGCCCGGTGGGCTGTTTCAGCGCCGCTCGGCGGGCTGATCCGGTGCCCTGTCCCTGCCGGGTCCGGGCCGGGAACGCTCGGGTATAGTGAGCCGATGTTTGAAGTCCTCGTCTACCTTTACGAGAACTACTGGCGCCCGGACGCCTGCCCTGAACCGAGGCAGCTGAAGCGCAAGCTCAGCGCCGTCGGCTTCGAGAGCGACGAGATCCAGGACGCGCTGAAATGGCTGGACGGGCTGGCGCACAGTGCCGAGGCCGGTGCCGGCACACAAGGTCCTGCCAGTCTGCGCATCTACACCGAGGAAGAGTGCGAGGTGCTGGGCGAGGGGTCGATCGGCTTCATCAGCTTCCTTGAATCGGCCGGTGTGCTGCCGCCGCCGATGCGCGAGATGGTGGTGGACCGCGCGATGGCGGTGGGGGCCGGCCGCATCGATCTGGACGACCTGAAGATCATCGTGCTGATGGTGTTCTGGAGCCTGGGTGAAGAGCCCGACGCGCTGATCCTGGACGAATTGTTCGTCGACCCCGACGATCGCGTCATTCATTGACCACCCCTTGGCGGCTGCGCCGCTCCCGGACAGCGGCAGCGACCGGGGGGAGAGCCAGCTGCGCCGCATTCGCTGGAAGGTGATCACGGCCCTCGGCCGGTGATCAGTTCAACAGCCGGGAGGCGTCCACATCCAGCTTGGCCAGCGCGCTGCGCGTGGCACGCACCGTCAGCGCCTCGTCCTGCGCCGGCAGCAGCAAGCCCGCTTGCAGATAGCTGGCCAGCCGGTGCTGCTGGAACAGCACGCAGCGGCCCTCGCGCGTGACGAACAGGCTCAGCTGCTTGCGCATGCCGTGCCAGGCCAGTTGCACGGGCTCGTTGCGACCGCCGCGGTCCAGCATGTACCAGCTGCCGACCTGCAACTCACGCGCCCAGGCCACCATCGCCGGGGTCGGCATGCTGCCGCCGTCGAGCACCACCTCCAGCCCGGCACTCTGGTGGCCCGACAGATCCAGCACCATCGACTCGTCGATGTCCACCTCGGCTTGCTTGGGCAGCAGTTCTTCCAGCGTTTCCAGCCGCTCCATCAGCTGACGCAGGCGGTCGTCGTGGATGACGGCGGCCTTGGCGGTGAAGGCCGCCGCCAGCGAGTTGTTGAGCTGCTGGATCTGCTCGTCCTGCCTCGGTGTGTTCATGCCGGCGGCGGCCATGCCCTCGCGCAGGCTCTTCAGCAGCAGCGGCAGGCGGCGGATGACCTCGGCACGTTCTTCGCGCGAAACCTTGGCACTCGCGCTCCAGATCAGGTCGGCGGCGGCGCGCTTCATGACCTTGGTGGTGTCGCCCTGGGCGCCGTAGCGCACCGCCGTCGTCGCCAGCACATCGGCCCAGACATGGAACAGGAACTGGCGCACACCTTCCTGCACCGGCACTTCGTTGAGCATGCGGCGCAGTTCGATCGTGTACTGGATGGCCATGGTCTCGCGCTGCTCGACCTGCTGCGCCAGCGACACGCCCTTCTTCGTTGCCTCGTTCTCGTTCTTGAAGTAGTGCTCCAGAAACTTCTCGAACTCGGTCAGCACGGTCTGGAAGACACGCCGGCCGGTGTCGGGATAAGCCTCGACGACCTGCACCACGCGCTTGATCTCGCGCTCCAGCGCGTCGCCCGCGCTGCCCGCGGCGGATGTGCCGGTCACGCCCCCCACGCCAGCGGCGCTGTCGAAACCCAGCACGCAGGCGCCCATGCGGTCGATCAGGCGCCGCGCCGGGTGGTCGATGGTGGCGAAGAAGTCGGGTTCGGTGACCGCCACCCGCAGCACCGGCATCTGCAGCCGCGCGAACCACACACGCACGCTGGGGGGGATGCGTTCTTCGGTCAGGATGCTCTGGAACAGCAGAGCCACGATCTCGATCGTCGCGCGTTCTTCTGGCGAGGCGGCCGCCTTCTTCAGCGCCTGCTTGCGCTGGTGGAGCTCCTCCAACAGGACCGGCGCGGTGACGGGCGGCTCGCCACGTTCGGTGGTCGGCGCCAGCCGTGCGCGTATGCCCTGCTGCGCGGTCTCGATGGCGCGTGCCAGACCGGGCGACAGCACATGCCCACCCGGCGGCCGGCGCGCCCCGTCACCGTCGGTGCGCGTGTTTGCGGCAGAACGTCCGCCCAGGCCGCCGGAACGGGTGGACGGCGCAAAGTCGGGCACGTGGCGCCCGATCAGCCGGTTCAAGCGGCCGAGCACGGCCTCGGCGTTCTCGCGGCTGCGCGTCAACGGCGCCGCGCGCGTCATCAGCCGGGTTTCTTCGCCGACCTGACCCGACGTGCCGCCGCCTGAGCCACCACCCATGCCACCACCCATGCCGGCGTTGCCGGCGGTGTAGCCGCTTGCGGCCCCACCGTACGCGCCGCGCGGCCCGCTGGACGAGGCGCTGCCGCCGTGGCCCGGCTCGTAGCCCTGGGGCGCCGACATGTAGGCGCTCTCGTCCCGCCCCAGCGGCATGGCACCGGTGCCGGCGTGCCAGCCCAGCGGCGCGTTGGGGTGCGTGCGCGAACGGCGGATGAAGGGCCGCAGGTCGACCTCGGGCAGCACGCGCTGCTCGGCCAGCCAGCGGTTGGCCTCGTGGTAGGCCTCTTCCACCAGGGCCGCGAACTCTTCGTGCAATACCGGCTGCAGCTCACGCCAGCTGTCCAGTGTCAGTGCCGCCGCGCGCCAGGCGTCGAAGACGATGCGTGCCAGCACATGGGCGCGCAGCATGTCGTGCGGGTCGAGTTCGGTGCGGCCTTCCAGGTGCGCGATGCGCGAGCGCAGGTCCGAGAATTCCCAGGACGCGCGGTCCATGATTGCCAGCGACAGGCGCGAGGTGACGATCTCGAGTTCGATGGTGTCGTCCGACACCAGCGACAGCGGACCCCGATTGCCCGGCAGCGGCAGGTCGGCCGGCCGCGAGGCCGACGCACCGTGCAGCATGGCATGGCGCAGACCGCTGACGATGCCGCGGTGCCAGGCCTGCGCCCCCGTCATCAGGCTCTGCACCAACTCGCGCCGGCGCTGGAACACGGTGTGTTCGGCCGGCTTGTCCAGCAGGCTGCGGCCGCTGTCCATGGCCGTCTGCACGAGGCTCACCAGGCCCTTGACCAGTTCCTCGGTGTACAGCCGCCGGGCTTGGCCAGCGACGGTCTCTGGGGCGGCGGCGGCCATGGTGCGGAGGTGTGGGGTTCAGCGCTGCGGTGTGGGCGGACTCGAATTCACTCTACACCACGGCCCCGGCGTTCGGATCGTCCGGGTCGAGGTCCTTCGCGGGACCGCCCTTGATCAGGTCCTCGCGCTTGACGCCCAGCCACATGGCGATGCCGGCAGCGACGAAGATCGACGAATAGATGCCGAACAGGATGCCGATGGTCAGTGCCAGCGAGAAGTGGTGCAGCGTCGGGCCGCCGAACAGCAGCATGCTCAGCACCATCAACTGCGTGCTGCCGTGGGTGATGACGGTGCGGCTGATGGTGCTGGTGATGGCGCTGTCGATCGACTGCGGCGTCGTCATCTTGCGGTACTTGCGGAAGGTCTCGCGGATGCGGTCGAAGATGACCACCGATTCGTTGACCGAGTACCCCAGCACCGCCAGCACCGCCGCCAGCACCGCCAGCGAGAATTCCCACTGGAAAAAGGCGAAGAAGCCCAGGATGATGACCACGTCGTGCAGGTTGGCGATGATGCCGGCGACCGCGAACTTCCATTCGAATCGCAGCGACAGGTAGGCCATGATGCCGATGATGGTGAACAGCAGCGCCCAGGCGCCGTTCTCGTACAACTCGGCGCCCACCGAGGGGCCGACGAATTCGGTGCGCTGCAAGGTCAGCGGCTCGGTGCCGGTGGCGGTGCTGCAGGCCGGGCGGCTGACGGCCTCGCCCTGCGGCGTCACATATTCCTTGGTCGCGACCGTGCCGCTTTCTGCCGTGCACAGCGCGCCGAACACCCGCGCCGAGACCTCGCCCTGGTTGATGCCCTCGCGCACCGGCAGGCGGATCAGCACATCGCGCGAGGTGCCGAAGTTCTGCACCTGCACCTCGCCGAAGCCCATGCCTTCGACCGTGGTGCGGGTGCGATTGATGTCGGCGGTCTGCGTGTACTGCACCTCCATCACCGTGCCGCCGGTGAACTCGATCGAGAAGAAGAGCCCGCGCGTGGCGATGAAGTAGACCGCGGCGAGAAAGAAGACCAAGGAGACCGCGTTCAGCACGCGCACATGGCGCATGAACGGGATGTCGCGGCGGATCCTGAAGAATTCCATGCGTTGTGCTCCTTCAGGCCTCGATCGACGAACCCGGCGTGCCCGGCTTCTTCGCCGTGGCATCGGGGCGCCAGACCTGCCCGATCGACACCCCCTTCAACTTCTTCTGCCGTCCGTACCAGAGGTTGACCAGGCCGCGCGAGAACATCACGGCCGAGAACATGCTGGTCAGGATGCCCAGGCAGTGCACGACCGCGAAACCGCGCACCGGGCCCGAGCCGAAGGCCAGCAGCGCGATGCCCGCGATCAGCGTCGTGATGTTGCTGTCCAGGATGGTGCCGAAGGCCATTTCATAGCCCTTGCTGATCGCCAGCTGTGGCGGCGCGCCATTGCGCAGTTCTTCGCGCACCCGTTCGTTGATCAGCACGTTGGCGTCGATCGCCATGCCCAGCGTCAATGCGATGGCGGCGATGCCGGGCAGCGTCAGCGTGGCCTGCAGCATCGACAGCACGGCCACCAGCAGCAGCAGGTTGAAGGTCAGCGCCAGCGTGCTGAAGACGCCGAACAGCAGGTAGTAGGCGCACATGAACACGGCGATGGCGGCCAGCCCCCAGCGCACGCTGTTGAAGCCCATCTCGATGTTGTCGGCGCCCAGGCTGGGGCCGATGGTGCGTTCTTCGATGATCTCCATCGGCGCGGCCAGGCTGCCGGCGCGCAGCAGCAGCGACTGGTCGCTGGCCTCCTGCGTCGTCATGCGGCCGCTGATCTGCACCCGCCCGCCACCGATCTCGCTGCGGATCACGGGCGCCGTCACGACCTCGCCGCGGCCCTTCTCGAACAGGATGATGGCCATGCGCTTGTTGATGTTCTCGCGCGTGACGTCGCGGAAGATGCGCGCGCCGCGCGCGTCCAGCACCAGGTTGACGGTCGGTTCCTGGGTCTGGCCGTCGAAGCCGGGTTGCGCGTCGGTCAGGTTCTCGCCCGTCAGCACCACCTGGCGGTAGACGATGATGGGCCGGCCGTCTCGCTCCAGGAAACGTTCGCTGCCGAAGGGCACCGGGGTGCTGCCGCGCTCGGCCTCGCGCGCCTCGGCGGTCTCGTTGACGAGCCGGATCTCCAGCGTCGCGGTGCGGCCGATGATGTCCTTGGCCTTGGCCGTGTCCTGCACCCCGGGCAGCTGCACCACGACGCGGTCGACGCCCTGCTGCTGGATCACGGGCTCGGCCACACCCAGTTCGTTCACTCGGTTGTGCAGCGTGGTGATGTTCTGCTTCAGCGCCTGGTCCTGCACCAGGCGTGCGGCCTCGGGGCGCAGCGTGCCCACCAGGCGGATGTCGGCGCCGTCGACCGTGGCCGCGACCTCGGTCCACTGCACATCGGGCAGTTGTTCCAGCAGCAGGTTGCGGCCGACCGTCGCGCCGGCGGCGTCGCGGAAGCGCAATTCGATGCTGTTGCCGTCGCGGTTGATGCCGGCGTAGGGCACGCGCCTCTCGCGCAACAGGGTGCGGATGTCGCCGGTCAGTGACTCGGCCTTCTTGGTCAGTGCGGACTTCATGTCCACCTGCATCAGGAAATGCACGCCGCCGCGCAGATCCAGCCCCAGGTACATGGGCAAGGCGCGGATGCTGGCCATCCACACCGGCGAACGCGACAGCAGGTTCAGCGCGACGATGTAGCTGGCGTTGTCGGCATCGGGGTTCAGCGCCGAGTTCAGCGTGTCCTTGGCCTTGATCTGTGTGTCGGTGTCGGCAAAGCGCGCCTTCACCGAGTTGCCGTCGAACTGCACGAAGTCGGCCTTGATGCCCGCCGCGTCCAGCGCCTTTTGCACCCGGTCGGCAGCGCTGGCGTCGAGCTTGAGCGTGGCGCGGCCGCTGGACACCTGCACCGCCGGCGCCTCGCCATAGAAATTGGGCAAGGTGTAGAGCAGGCCGACCACCAGCGCGACGGCCAGGATCGCGTACTTCCACAGGGGGTAGCGGTTCATCGGGGGATTCCTTGCAGGCTGCCGTGCGTCACGGCCACTGCGGGCGGGGTCGGGCCGGAGCCGGCGCCAAAGCGCTGGCCGCGCGGCGGCTTACTTGCCGTAGGTGCCCTTGGGCAGCACCTGGATGACGGAGATGCGCTGCACCTGCAATTCGACGTTGTTGGACACCTCGATGCCCAGGTAGGTCTCCCCGACCTTGTTGACCTTGCCCAGCACACCGCCGGCGATGACGACCTCGTCGCCCTTGGCCAGGGCCTCGACCATGGCACGGTGTTCCTTCTGCTTCTTCATTTGCGGACGGATCATGATGAAGTACAGCACCACGAACATCAGCACCAGCGGAAGCAGGCTGAACAGCGTCGATTCGGTGCTGCTGACGGCAGCGGCCGGGGCGGCTTGGGCGAAGGCGGAGGAAATGAACACGGCAGAAGGTCTCGGGTGTCGGGACGGGTAGGTGGGGCGTCGCGGGCGACCCGCAAGCGCGGGGCAACCCGGTATTTTAGGCTGCTGCCGCCGCCGCCGGGGCCGGCCCCGGCGGGCGGGCGGGCAGGAATGGCGTGACAGGCGTGACAGGCGTGGCAGGCGTGGCGGGCCATGGCGGCCGCGATGGCCGCGACGGCCGCAACGGCCGCAACGGCCGTGCCACGAGCCACAGCAGCACCAGCAGCAACATCAGGAAGCGCGGCTCGTCGATCAATGTGTTCAGCAGGCCCGAAGTCATGAAAGCGGCGCTTGCCGCCAGCGGCGCCAGCACGGTGATGTCGCCGGCGCGCAGCCGGCGCCAGCCGCCGGCCGCTGCCAGCGCCAGCACCGCTGTCCAGGCCGCCACGCCGAGCCAGCCTTGATCGAAGAGCACCGCCACGGGCAAGCTGTGGATGTGCCAGGGCGGGTCGACGTCGGTGGTCCAGAACCAGCGGTCGAGGCCGGCGGTGAAGTCGCCGTTGGCCAGCAGGTTCGGCCCCACCGGGCCGGCCGCGCCGAGCAGGCGCAGCCCCACCCGACCGACATCGACCACCGGCGCGTCATAAGGCGTGTGCAACGACAGCTTCAGCAGCGGCCGCGCGGGCCAGGGCTGGGTGGCCAGCGCGCGGGCGTCGATGTCGGCAGTCAGGCGCTGCCAACCGGGCGCCGCGCCCGCCGCCGGTGCCGCACCGTCGGCACGCAGCACCGCGGTCAGGCACTGCAGCGAGGCGAAAATCCACTTCTCGCACACCGACACCGTCAGCTCGGCCGGCGCGCCTTCGCGCCGCAGGTCCAGGCTCAGGCGCAGCGGCGCGGCCGCCTCGCGCGGCAGGATCTGGTCGAAGTACAGGGTGGCGCCTGGGCCCAGCCGCAGCGCTGTCTTGCCGGCCGTGTCGCGCACCAGGCTGTGGCTGGCGGCGCGGCGAGGCTCCTGGCTGCGCCAGTAGTGACGTTCGGGGAAGCGGCCGACGCCTTCGCCCAGCAGCGCCGCGGGCCAGCCGGGGGCGCGCAGCGAGAGCGCATCCACCCAGTGCAGGCGCCGGACCTCGAAGTCGGCCGCCACATCCGCCAGGCGTGCGCGTGCAAAGGGCCCGGACAGCACCGGCCAAGCCGCCGCCACAACCAACAAGCCCGCCCCGAGTGCGACCGCGGCCGGCGCCAGCGGGCGCACCCGGGCGCGCCAGACCGCTGCGGCAGTGGCCTGAGCGGCCGCGTCGGCCCGGCCATCGCCCCCGCCGTCGGCCCGGCGGCGCGCCCACGCCGCCGCACCTACCACCGCCAGACCCATGACCAGCACCACCGCCAGCGCGGCGTGGCCGTTGCGCGAATAGGTCACGGCCGCGGCATAGCCGGCCCCGCACAGCAGGCCCAGCATCGCCAGGCGCAGCGGCCAGCGCCCGTGCACGGCGGCGGCCAGCGCGAAGGCCGCGCCCACGGCCAGCGAGCATTCGATGTAGGCACCGCCGCGATGCTGGGCCGAGATCGGGCCGGTGACGCGGTAGTCGCTCTCGAAGTCCAGCAGCGTGGCGAATGCCATGCGCTCCCAAACGATCCAGCCCAGGCTGAAGGCCAGCCCCAGCACCATGCCGGCCACCGCCACCGGGCCGGGGCGGTGGCCGGCGCGTTCCAATGCGTGCCACAGGCCCAGGAAGGCAGCCGCCCAGCATGCACCCTTGACGATGCGCCAGCCCGCCAGCGGGCTGTGCAGGTGCGACAAGGCGTTCAGTCCACCGGCCAGCCCGGTCGGTGCCGCCAGCGCGGTTTGCATCGCGCCCACCACCAGGCTCAGGCCCAGCAACACGAAGGCCAGCCGCAGCAACAGCGGCACGGCCGGCTCTGGTGGCGGCAGCGGCACCGGCACCGGCACCGCCGGGGCACGGCAGCGGTACCAGGCCACCGGCAGCAGGGCCAGCAGCAGCAGGTCGAATTCGGTCCAGAAGTAGCGGCCGGTCCAGGACGCCAGGTCCAGCGCCGTCAATGCCATGGCAGCGATGCCCACGGCCGCCACCGGCTGCCACCACACCCAGGCCAGCGCCAGCGCACCGCCCAGCACCAGTGGTGCCGCCCCCACCGGGAACGACCAAGCCCCCAGCAGCGCCAGCGGCACGCCCGCCAGAGCCAGCGCCGGCAGCCGCCCCGGGCCGCCGCGAGACAGGGCAGCGGGTGCCGGTCCCGGCCCGATACCGGCCCCGGAAGGGACGGAGAAGTCGGCGACGGCCTCGACACCCGCCCGCCCCAGAAGCCAGCGTCCCAGCGCCACCGCAGCGACGGCGATGAGCACGTTGCGAGGGTCCGGCCGCAGCCCGGCGACGAAGAGCTTGCCCGCCTCCAGCGCCAGCACCAGCACCACGGCCGACAGG
>JBBSCX010000018.1:0-19516 GCA_038249905.1 Burkholderiales bacterium | reverse complement strand
GAAGCGCGCCCGGCTCGCCAGCGGCGTGCTGGGCCTGGACATGTACAAGATGCGCGAAGCGCTGGCCGCCGCCGGGTTGAAGTACATCGACTGAAGCCCCAGGGCGCGAGCACACCCAGAACATGAACATCACCCTGATCGGCTACGGCGAATTCGGCCGCATCCGGGCCGAAGACCTGCGCGCCGGGGGCGCCGCCGTCTGCGCCTGGGACTCGAAGCTGGCCACCGAAGACAGCCATGCGCTGCGTCAACATGCCGCCGCGCACGGTGTCGTGCTGGCCGCGGGCCCGGGGCCGGCGGTGCATGGCGCAGGCCTGGTCGTCAGCGCCGTCACCGCCAGCCAGGCCGTGGCGGTGGCGCGCGATGTGGCGGCGGCGCTGCCGCAGGGCGCGTTTTTCCTCGACCTGAACAGCGCCAGCCCAGGCGCCAAGATCGGCGCCGCAGGCCTCGTCGACGCGGCCGGCGGCCGTTATGTCGAAGGCGCGGTCATGACCAGCGTGCCGCCCTACCGCCTGCAGGTGCCCTTGCTGCTGGGCGGGCCGCATGCGACGGCGTTGCAACCGCTGCTGCAGTCGTTGGGTTTTGCGCCACGCGTGCACAGCGACCGGCTCGGCGTGGCCAGCGCCACCAAGATGTGCCGCAGCGTGATGATCAAGGGACTGGAGGCGATGGTGATCGAGAGCTTCACCACCGCGCGCCATTACGGCGTCGAAGATGCGGTGATCGCCTCGCTGCACGAGACCTTTCCCGGCATCGACTGGGAAAAGCAGGCCGCGTACTTCTTCCAGCGTGTCATCGAACACGGCCGCCGTCGCAGCGAGGAGATGCGCGAGGCGGCCGTCACCGTGCGCGAAGCGGGTCTGGAGCCGTTCAGCGCCGCCGGCACCGCCGAGCGCCAGGCCCATATTGCCGATCTGGCCGAACTGGCCGATCGGGCCGATCGGGCCGCTCTGCCCGATTTAGCCGACCTGGCCGACGCCGGTGTGTTCGGCGCCCGCGGTGCGCCCGGCTTTGCACGCAGTGCCGATTGGCGGACCGAAGCCGACCGCATCCTCGCGCGGGCGGCGGCCGACCGACCCCCAACGACACAGCCCCAGGAAGTTTCATGAAGACCCAGGTCGTGATCATCGGTGGCGGGCCCGCGGGCTTGCTGCTGTCGCAAATCCTGCACCGCCACGGCGTCGACAGCATCGTGCTGGAACGCTCGACCCGTGAGCATGTGCTGTCGCGCATCCGCGCCGGTGTGCTGGAAAGCACCACCGTGGATGTGCTGCGCGAAAACGGCCTGGCCGAGCGCATGGACCGCGAGGGCCATGCGCATGACGGCATGCGCATCGCCTGGGCCGGGCGCGACAGCTTTCTGGTCGACACCGCCAGCACGCTGGGCCGGCGCTTCATGGTCTACGGCCAGACCTCGATCCAGGAAGACCTGTACGCCGCCGCCGACCGCCGCGGCCAGCCGGTGCTGAGCGAGGCCAGCGACGTCGTGCTGCACGACTTCGACGGCGCGCCGGGAGCGAAGCCCTTCGTCACCTTCCAGCGCCAGGGCGAGGCTGGCCGCATCGACTGCGATTTCATCGCCGGCTGCGACGGCTTTCACGGCGTCTCGCGACGCAGCATTCCGGACAGCGTGCGCCAGGAATACGAGAAGGTCTACCCGTTCGGCTGGCTGGGCGTGATGGTGCGCGCCCAGCCGCTGCCCGACATCACCTATGTCAACCACCCGCGCGGATTTGCACTGGCCAGCTACCGCAACCAGGCGCTGTCGCGTTACTACATCCAGGTGCCGCTGGAAGACAAGGTCGATGACTGGTCCGACGATCGTTTCTGGCCCGAATTGAAGTCGCGCTTGCCGGCCGAAATGGCGGCGGCGATCGTGGACGGGCCGACGATCGAAAAGAGCGTCGCACCACTGCGCAGCTTCGTGAGTGAGCCCATGCGTTACGGCATGCTGTACCTGTGCGGCGACGCGGCGCACATCGTGCCGCCCACGGGCGCCAAGGGGCTGAACCTGGCGGTCAGTGATGTGTTTTACCTGTCGCGCGCAATGTCGCTTTGGTACGGCAAGAGTGACGCCACATTGCTTGACGGTTACAGCGCGATGGCGCTGCGCCGCGTGTGGAGCAGCGTGCGCACCAGCTGGTACCTGACCAATCTGCTGCACCGCTTCCCGCACTTCACGGCCTTCGACCAGAGGGCGCAGGAATGCGAGCTCGACTACCTGAAGAACTCGCAGCGTGCCCAGTCTGCGCTGGCCGAGCAGTACGCGGGGCTGGCCTTGGAGCGTGCGGATTGAGTCCACGAATTGAACGCAGGCACCGAAGCCAGGGACCGCAGCCATGAGCGAATTCACCAAGACCCCCGGCTGGCTGGACTGGTACGCCGGCCCCAGCCAGCCGCGCTTTCAGCTGCCGCCCGGCGCGGTCGACGCGCATTGCCATGTCTTCGGCCCCGGCGCTGAATTTCCGTTTGCGCCCGAGCGCAAATACACGCCCTGCGATGCCTCGAAGGTGCAATTGTTCGCATTGCGCGACCATCTGGGCTTTGCACGCAACGTCATCGTGCAGGCCACCTGCCACGGCGCCGACAACCGGGCCATGGCCAACGCCTGCGCCCGCAGCGGCGGCCGTGCACGTGGCGTGGCCACCGTCGAGCGCAGCATCAGCGACCGCGAGTTGCAGCACCTGCACGCCGCAGGTGTGCGCGGCGTGCGCTTCAACTTCGTCAAGAGGCTGGTGGACTTCACGCCCAAGGACGAATTGCTGGAAGTCGCGCGGCGCATCGAGCCATTGGGCTGGCATGTCGTGATCTATTTCGAAGCCGTCGATCTGCCCGAATTGTGGGACTTCTTCGCTGCCGTCCACGACGACGCGGGCGTCACCGTGGTGGTCGACCATATGGGCCGGCCCGACGTGACGAAGCCGGTGGACGGCGCCGAGTTCGCGCTCTTCCTGCGCTTCATGCACGAACATGCCAACGTCTGGAGCAAGGTGAGTTGCCCGGAACGACTGTCGATCAGTGGCCCGCGCGCGCTGCACGGCGAGCAGGCCGCCTACCGCGACGTCGTGCCCTTTGCCCGCGCCGTGATCGAGCAGTTCCCCGAGCGTGTGCTGTGGGGCACCGACTGGCCGCACCCCAACCTGAAAGACCACATGCCCGACGACGGGCTGTTGGTGGATTTCATCCCGCACATCGCGACGACGGCGGCGCTGCAGCACAAGCTGCTGGTGGCCAACCCGATGCGCCTGTATTGGCCCGAGGAGACTTGACATGGCACTCGCCAAACCCTATCTGGACGTGCCCGGCACGACCATCTTCGACACCGAGCAAAGCCGCAAGGGCTATTGGCTGAACCAGTTCTGCATGAGCCTGATGAAGGCCGACCACCGGGCCCGCTTTCTGGCCGATCAGCGCGCTTACCTGGACGAGTGGCAGATGACCGAGGCGCAGAAGCAGGCCGTGCTGGCGCGCGACCTGAACCGCTGCATTGCCGAGGGCGGCAACATCTACTTTCTGGCCAAGATCGGCGCCACCCACGGCAAGAGCTTTCAGCAGATGGCCGGCAGCATGACCGGCATGACGGAAGACGAGTACCGCGACATGATGGTCAACGGCGGCCGCAGCGTCGAAGGCAACCGCCGCGTCGGCGAGGACGGCAGCGCGCAGGCGCACCGCCAGCCGCAGGGCAATGCCACGCGGCCCGGGTTCTGAAGCACAACGCAAGCGCAATGCAAGGACAGCCCATGGCCCGCATCACCGCATCGGTCTACACCAGCCACGTGCCTGCCATCGGCGCGGCACTGGACCTCGGCAAGTCCCACGAGCCCTATTGGCAGAAGGTGTTCGCCGGCTACGAAGCCAGCAAACAGTGGATGCAGCAGCACACGCCCGATGTCGTGTTCCTGGTCTTCAACGACCACGCCACGGCCTTCAGCCTGGACTTCATCCCCACCTTCGCCATCGGTACCGCGGCTGAATTCGCGCCGGCCGACGAAGGCTGGGGCCCGCGCCCGGTGCCCCAGGTGCTGGGCCACCCGGCACTCGCCAGCCACATCGCGCAGAGCGTGATCCAGGACGACTTCGACCTCACCATCGTCAACCGCATGGACGTGGACCACGGGCTGACGGTGCCGCTGTCGCTGCTGTTCGGCCAGCCGCCGGCGTCCCGTTTCCAGTGGCCGTGCCTGGTGATTCCGTTTGCTGTCAACGTCGTGCAATACCCGCCGCCCAGCGGCCGTCGCTGCTTTGCGCTGGGCCAGGCCATCCGCCGTGCGGTCGAGAGCTTCGATGAAGACCTGAACGTGCAGATCTGGGGCACCGGCGGCATGAGCCACCAATTGCAGGGACCGCGTGCGGGGCTCATCAACAGCGACTGGGACAAGGCCTTTCTGGATCGCCTGATCGATGACCCCGCCGGGCTGGCCCAGGTGCCGCACATCGACTACATGCGCGAGGCCGGCAGCGAAGGCATCGAACTCGTGATGTGGCTGATCGCCCGCGGCGCGATGTCCGATGTCAATGGTGGCGCGCCACCGCGGGTGGCACACCGCTTCTATCACGTGCCCGCCAGCAACACCGCGGTGGGCCACCTGGTGCTGGAGAACACATGACGAAACCCATCAAGGTCGCGCTGGCCGGTGCCGGCGCCTTCGGCCAGAAGCACTTGGACGCCTGCAAGCGCATCGATGGCGTCGAGGTGATCTCGCTGGTCGGGCGCGAGCTCGACAAGACGCAGGAAGTGGCCGCCAGGTACGGCATCGCCCATGCCAGCACCGATCTGGCCGACAGCCTGGCCCTGCCCGGGCTGGACGCCGTCATCCTGGCCACGCCCACGCAAATGCACGCGGCGCAGGCCCTGCAGTGCCTGCACGCGGGCAAACATGTGCAGGTGGAGATTCCGCTGGCCGACAGCCTGCGCGACGCCTATGCCGTGGTCGATCTGCAGGCACGCACAGGGCGGGTCGCGATGTGCGGCCACACGCGCCGCTTCAACCCCAGCCACCAGTGGGTGCGGCGCAAGATCGTGGCCGGCGAATTTGCGATCCAGCAGATGGACGTGCAGACCTACTTCTTTCGGCGCAGCAACATGAACGCGCTGGGCCAGCCGCGCAGCTGGACCGACCACCTGCTGTGGCACCACGCCGCGCACACCGTCGACCTGTTCGCCTACCAGGCGCAAAGCCCGGTGGTGCGTGCGAATGCGCTGCAGGGCCCGATCCACCCGGCGCTGGGCATCGCGATGGACATGTCGATCCAGCTGCAGGCCGCCAATGGCGCCCTCTGCACGCTGTCGCTCAGCTTCAACAACGACGGGCCGTTGGGCACCTTCTTCCGCTACATCGGCACCACCGGCACCTACATCGCGCGCTACGACGAGCTGTTCACCGGCAAGGAAGAAAAGATCGACGTCAGTGCCGTGGACGTGTCCACCAACGGCATCGAACTGCAGGACCGCGAGTTCTTTGCCGCCATCCGCGAAGGCCGCGAGCCCAATGCCAGCGTGGCCCAGGTGCTGCCCTGCTACGAAGTGCTGCACGACCTGCAACGACAGCTGGCGCGGTGAGCGCCGGCCTGCTTGTGCAGGCCCTGGACGCGGGCGTGACGCTGTTCGACACCGCGGCGCTGTACGGATTCGGCACCGACCAGGCCCTGGTCGTGCGGGTGCTGAAGCCGCACCGCAAGGCGGCACGATGTTCGTCGCCTTCAGCCCGCTGGAGCGCGGCCGTTTGACCTCGGCACCGCCGGACGTGACGGCGCTGGACGCCAAGGACACCGCCGCGGCATGCCGCGTTTTGCGCCCGCCGCCTGGGCCGCCAACCTGGCCCTGCTGTACGGCTTGCGCGCGCTGGCGGAAGAAGTCGGCGCGACACCGGCGCAATTGGCGCTGGCCTGGGTGTTTTCGCAGGCTGAGCATGTGTTGGCCATTCCCGGCACGACGCAGCCGACGTACCTGCACGACAACCTGGGCGCGGCCGACTTGATGCTGAGCCCGGCGCAGACGGCCCAGACGGCGCAGACGGCACGGCTGGAAGCGGTGGTGGCACCGCAGCGTGCGGCGGGCCACCGCCACGGAGCGGCCACGCAGGCCGAGGTGGACACCGAAGCGCGCCGAAGGTCTGCCCTGGGACGGGCCGGACGCCGGTAACGCATTGCACGGCCTTGCACGGCCTTGCACACGCGCGACGCCGATGCATCCCCTGCGCACATGAACTCCTGTGGGCGACCCACCCCCTGATCGTGGGTTTTTCGCATGTGCTTTTGCCGGTTGGCAGGACTACAGTGATCCGGCTGAACAGACAGCTGACAAAAGATGTGTCCGGCCCGCGCCGTTGAGCTTCGGCGACGCTTGCCAGGCCAGAGGAGCGAACGATGGAAACCAAGCCGGTCACAACCGAAATCGAGCGGATTGTTCAGGGCAATGGCGGCCACAGTGGGGGAAACGGCCACCTCGGCACGCGCGCTGCCAGGCTCGGCCTGGCGCTGTTTGGCACCCTGCTGCTGGCGAGTTGCGGCGGCAGCGGCGGCGGCGCCACCCCGCCACCGCCCCCGCCCGACGCACCGACAGTCAGCACCATCGCGGTGGGTACGCCGCGCTACAGCCAGGTGCTGCTGATCACGGTGGACGGCACGCGGCTGGACCTGCTGCCCGCCGTCACCGCGCCGGGCTGCAACGGCATCGCGCGCAGCACCACGGCGCCCAACGTCAGCAGCGCCACGCGCGCCTTCTACACCTGCACCTTGGCGGCCACAGGCGCCGGCAACGTCAGCGTCGCCTGGATGGGCGCGGCCCTGCGCAGCCAGGCCTATACCGTGCCCGAGCCGCAGGTCACCCTCAGCCTGAGCGGCGGTGCCACCGGCGACATCGTGCTGACGCTGGACCCCACGCGCGTGCCCGTGACGGTGGACAACTTCCTGCGCTACGTCACCGATGGCTTCTACAACGGCACCACCTTTCATCGCGTGCTGGCCGGCTTCGTCGCCCAGGGCGGGCTGTTCCTGCCCCCGGCGGTGGCCGGCGGCGCGCCCGCGGCGCAAGCGGGTCTGCGCGGGCCGATCGCGCTGGAGGTTGGCCGCGGCCTGAGCAATGTGGCGCTCAGTGTGGCCATGGCGCGGGCCGCACCGGCCGACAGTGCCACCGCGTCCTTTTTCATCAACCTCGAAGACAACCGCAGCAGCCTCGACCCCGGCGCTGGCAACCCCGGCTATGCCGTGTTCGGCAGCGTCACCACCGGTGCGGCGGTCGTCACCGCCGTGGCCGCAGCCCCCTGCGCCCCGGTGGGTGGGCATTCCGAGTGCGCACCCCATCCCGCGATCGTCATCAGCACGGCGGCGCAGACCCGCTGAGCCGGCGCCGGCCAGCGCAGCGCGGTGACCATCGACACACGACTGACGCTTGCCCGATCCACGCACGACCGACGCCGCCGTCCCGCTGCCACCCTCTCGCAGCCCCACGCTTTCTCCTGACGGAGCCACGCCATGAGCCACCACCGTCGTCCCATCCGCCCCGACCTGCGGGCCTCGCGCCGCGCCCCGCGCGACGACCGCGAACGGGCGCGCCGCCGCGCCTGGCGTCACGCACAACCCAGCCGGGCGCTGCGCGGCCTGCTGGTGGGGCTGCAAGGCTGGCTGCAGGCCCTGCTGCTGCGCCTGGGCGGCTGGTTGCTGGCGCGACGCCGTGGGGGCGGAGGAAGTGACAGCGGAAGTGACAGCGGAAGTGAAGGTGGCAGTGGCCGCAGCAGCGGCAACGGCAGCGTTCACCGGATGGGGGCCAGGCCCTGCGCCCCCTGCCGCCCCAGCGCCCCGGGCTGGAAGCTCGAAACCCTGGAGCCGCGGGTGCTGCTGTCGGCCGACCTGTTCCCGGCCGCAGGCGCTCAATTCGCCGGCTATGCCAGCGTCGACAAGGCCCCCGACGCCGCCCAGCGTCACACCCTGGACGCCGTCGACCTGGCCCCGATCGCCGCGCGCAGCACCCCGACCGAGGTCGCCAACGCCACCGGCCGCGCCGCACGCCTGGCCGACCCCACCGGCCCCACTGTCACCGTCACCGACAGCGATGGCACCCAGATCACCGCCACCGTCACCGGCGGTGGCCTCGTCAGCCTGGACGCCCAGGGCGGCGGCTACCTGCTGACCGTCACCGGCACCAGTGCGGCCAGCATGCTGGAACTCAGCGCCAGCGGCGGCGACGGCCGCGCGCGCCTGACCGGCATCGACGTGGCCGCTGCATTGGGCGAAGCCCGCCTGGCGCCGGCCGACCTGAGCGGCCTGGCGCTGTTTGCCGGCGGCGTGCAGCAACTCGTCTTCGGCGACGCCGCCAACGCCACTCTGCGCATCCACGGCACCGGCGAAGTGCAGGTCACCGCCCGCGACGCCACCGACCTGCGCCTGGCCGCACCGCAGGCCGACCTGCGCCTGCAATTCCGCAACTGGACAGCGACACTGCCCGGCGCCAGCCCCTCGGCGTCCAGCATCGACGCCGCCGGCATCGTCAGCCTGGCGGTGACGGGCAACTTCGGCGCCGACCTGCGCCTGTCCAACCTGGGCCTGAGCGGCACCACGCTGGACGACGCCCGCGTCGACGGCGCGCTGACCGGGCAGTGGTTCGTGTCCGGCCACCTCGGGCTGCTGCAAGCCGGCCGCGTGGGCGGTGGCTGGCGGGCGCAGTTCACCGGCGTGGCGACCGAGATCCGCACCACCGGCGATTTTTCGGGCCAGGTCTCCGCCGCGACTCTCGGCACCCTGGACGTCGGCGGCAGCCTGCGTGGGGCCAACGTGCTGGTGGGCGCGCAACTCGGCAACGACGTGCAGGTCGGTGGCAGCGGCAGCGCCGCCGACGCCTACCTGGCCGGCGCGCTGGGCGTGCTGCGCGTGGGCGGCGACATGGTCGACAGCCGCGTGGCCGTGTCCGTCAACCCGGGCGCCGACGGCCGCTACTTCGACGGCAACGACACGATGGTGGCGGGCGCCAACTCGCCGCTGACCACGCTGGTCATCGGTGGCCAGGTGCTGGGAAGCAGCGCCTTGCAGGTGCCTGTGCTGCCGGCCAGCGCCAGCATCAACGGCCAGACCGTCGACCCCGCCAACCAGGCCGGCTTCGGCAGCAACCCCGGCGCCATCAACCTGCCGCCGGTGATTCTGGCGCTGGCGCTGGACAGCGGGGCCTCGGCCAGCGACCGCCTCAGCAACGACGCCAGCCTGCGCGTGCGCTTGGCCGACGCCGGGCGCGTGGCCAGCCTGCAGGTGCGGCTGGGCCAGGGCAGCTTCCAGACCGTGCCCTTCGGCGCCGCGCTGGACGGCGGCCTGCGCATCGATACCGCAGCGCTGGCCGCGCTCAATGGCGGCAGCCTGCCCGACGGCGCCTACAGCGTGGCCGTGCGCGCCATCGACCACGGCGGCATGGCCTCGGCCGTGCAGAGCCTGGACTTCACGCTCGACCGCACGGCCCCGGTGCTCAGCGCGGCGCTGGCCGCCGCCAGTGACACCGGCACGCCGGGCGACCGCATCACCACTGCTGCCACCGTCACCGTCGGCGGCATGACCGAGGCCGGCGCCACCGTCAGCATCGGCCAAACGAACATCACGGCCGCGGCCGACGGCAGCTACAGCTTCACCGGCATCAACCTGGCCGCGGGCGCCAACACCGTCAACCTGGTGGCCTCGGACGCCGCCGGCAACACCAGCGCCAGCAGCCTCGTCATCACGCGTGTGGCCGCGCCCACCGCCACGCTGGCGCTGGTCAGCGACACCGGTGCCTCGGCCAGCGACCGCATCACCAGCAACCCGGCCATCTCCGGGCAGGGCAGCGGCCCAGCCAGCATCACCCAATTGCTGGTGGCGCTGGACCCGGCCGGTGCCAACGCCGCGCTGACCGAACTGAACAACGCCCTGGCCGCCGACGGCAGCCATGCCATCAGCGCCGCGGCCCTGGCCACGTTGGCCGGCGGCACATTGGCGCAGGGCGCGCACACGGTGCGCGTGGTGGTGGTGGACGCCAACGGCCACCGCTCGGCGCCGGTGGATCTGGCTTTCACCCTTGACAGCCAGGCACCGGCGTTGAGCCTGGCCCTGGACCCGACCAGCGACACCGGCACCCAGGGCGACAACGCCACCTCGCTGGCCACGGTGACGTTGCGCGGCAGCACCGAGTCCGGGCGCGTGGTGACGCTGGGCGACCGCAGCACCACGGCAGAAGCCGACGGCAGTTACAGCTTCGCCGATGTGGCGCTGAGCCTGGGCGCCAACAACTTCAGCGTCGGCACGGTGGACCCGGCCGGCAACAGCGCCAGCGCGGCCCTGACGGTGACGCGCACGCCGCCGCCCGACACCACGGCACCGAACATCACCGCCGCGCTGGCCAACGACACCGGCTCGTCGGCCACCGACGGCTTCACCCGCGACGTCACCATCAGCGGCAGTGCACTGGACAACCTCGCCGTCGCGCGGCTGCTGGCGGTGCTGAACCCCGGCGCCAACCCCGTCTTCACCGACATCAGCAACGCGCTGAACGCGGCCGGCCAGTTCAGCATCGACCTGGCGCGGCTGAACACCCTGGCCGGCGGCATGTTGGCGCAGGGCGCGCACACGCTGCGCCTGGTGGCCGAGGACGCAGCCGGCAACCGCAGCGATGCGGCCGAGGTCGACTTCGTCTTCGACGATGCCGCGCCCGTGCTCAGCGGCCTGGCCCTGGCCGCGGCCAGCGACACCGGCACCCCGGGCGACGGCATCACCACCGCCGCCACTGTGACCTTGCAGGGCAGCACCGATGCCGGCGCCACCGTCACCCTGGGTGCCCGCAGCACCACGGCGGCGGCCAACGGCAGCTTCAGCTTCTCCGATGTGGCGCTGGAACTCGGCGCCAACAGCTTCAGCTTCACCGCCACCGACCTGGCGGGCAATGCGGGCATGGGCTCGCTGAACGTGACGCGCGAGGCCGAGGTGGCGCCGCCCCCGCCGCCGCCCCCGCCGCCCCCTCCCCCCCCGCCCGCGCCTTCCAGCGCCGTCGTCGCAGCGCTGCAGCAGGACACCGGCGTCTCGGCCAGCGACCGCATCACCCGCAACCCGGTGGTCGCGGGACAGCTCGCCGGCGCTTTCGTGCAACTGCTGTTGGTGCTGGACCCGGCCGACGCCAACGCGGCGCTGACCGACCTGAGCGCCTTGCTGGACGGCGAGCGCCGCTTCGTCATCGACCGCACGCGGTTGGACGCGTTGGCCGGCGGCACATTGGCGCAGGGCGCGCATTTGCTGCGCGTGGTCGCGGCCGACGCCGCGGGCAACCGCAGCACGCCCTTGGACCTGGCCTTCACGCTCGACAGCGTGGCCCCGGGCAGCGGCACGGCGGTGCTGGCGCCCAGCAATGCGCTGGCCGGCAGCAGCGACCGCACCGCTTCGGCCACCGTGCAGTTGCGCGGCACGGCCGAGGCCGGCAGCTTCGTCGCGCTGGCGGCGCAGGGCCTGAGCGTGCAGGCTGCCGGCGACGGCAGTTGGGTGATGCCGGGCGTGACCCTGGCCCTGGGTGCGAACACCCTGGCCTTCAGCGTCAGCGACGCGGCGGGTAACAGCACCGCCTTCAACGCCAGCTTCACGCGCGAGGCCGCCGCGCTGCAGCAGGACGCTGTGCTGCGCTGGAACCAGGTCGCGCTCGAGGCCGTCCGCGTGACGGTGACCGACCCACCGATCGCCACGCGCATGCTGGCCATGGTCAGCCTGTCGGTCTACGACAGCCTGGCCTCCATTGACGGCTCGGCGCCCTATCTGGCCCGCATCACGGCCACGGGCACGCCGTCGGCTGAGGCTGCCGTGGCCGCGGCGGCGCACCGCATCCTGTACCTGCACTACCCCAGCCTGCGCACTGCGCTGGACGCCGAGCTCGCCGCCACGCTGGCGACGCTGCCGGCGGGTGCCACGCGCGACGCCGGTGTGGCGCTGGGCGTGGCCGTGGCCGACGCCGTGTGGGCCGTGCGTGCCAACGACGGCAGCGGCAACTTCACCGACTTCCCCGGCAGCAGCGCCGTCGGCCAGTGGCGGCCGACCGAGCCCATGTTCGACCTCGCCGACCAGCCGCACTGGGGTGCGGTGCAGCCCTTTTCGCTGGCCCGCGGCGACCAGTTCCGTGCCCCGCCGCCACCGGCCCTGGGCAGCGCCGAGTACACCGCCGCCTACAACGAAGTGCGCCTGCTCGGCGCCGGCGTCAACAGCACGCGCACCGCAGACCAAACGCAGCTGGCGCTGTTCTGGGCCGACGGTGCGGGCACGTACTCGCCGCCCGGGCATTGGAACCAGATCGCAGCCCAGGTGGCGGCCGCCCAGGGCAACAGCCTGAGTGCCAACGCGCGCCTGTTCGCGCTGCTGAACGTGGCCCTTGCCGACAGCTCGATTGCGAGCTGGGACACCAAATACTTCTACGGCACATGGCGGCCCGAAACCGCGATCCACCAGGGCGCCGCAGACAGCAACGACGCCACCGTGGCCGACGACGCCTGGCGTTCGCTGCTGATCTCGCCGCCGCACCCTGAATATGTGTCGGGCCACTCCACCTACAGCGCCGCCGCGGCCACGGTGCTGAACGCGGTGTTCGGCAACAACCTCGGCTTCACCACCGGCAGCTTCGGGCTGCCAGGGGTGCAACTCAGCTACACCAGCTTCGATGCTGCGGCCACGGACGCCGCCATCAGCCGCGTCTATGGCGGCATCCACTTCAGCTTCGGCGGCAATGCGGGCCTGGCCATGGGCCGCCAGGTCGGGCAGGCGGTGCTGAACAGCTTCACGCTGGCCAGCGACACCCTGCCGCCCACCCTCCCCGCGGCCGCGGTGCCGGCCAGCCTGCGCAGCAACCCGACGTTGACCGGCCAGGTGCTGGACAACCTGTCCGGCGTGGCCGGTGCCGAACGCCAGATCGACGGCGGCGCCTGGCAGCCGCTGGCGCTGGACGCCAATGGCCGCTTCAGCCTGGCCACGGCCTTTGCGCTGGACGGCACGGCCGATGGCATGCACAGCGTGGCCGTGCGCGCCACCGACCTGGCCGGCAATGTCAGCACGGTGCTGACGCGCAGCTTCACGCTCGACACCCGCGCCCCGCAACTCACGCTGAGCGGCGTGGCCGCGGGCGACGCCATCACCGCCAACACACGCCTGGGCGGCGAGGCCATCGGCACCGGCACGGCCATCACGGCGCTGAGCTACCGCATCGACGATGGCACCGTGCGCAGCCTGCCCTTCATCGGCAGCGCCGCCGGTGTGGCCTTCAGCCAGTTGCTGGCGGTGGGCGATGTGGCGGTGGGTGAGCACACGCTCAGCATCACCGCCACCGATGCCGCGGGCAACAGCACTACCGTCACGCGCAATGTGCGCGTGGAGGCGCTGTCGCCATTCAACGTCGGCGCGGTCAGCCCGACGTCGGAGTCCGTGGACGTGGGCGTCACCTTCCGCCCGCAGGTCAACTTCTCGCGCGCCGTCAACCCGGCCACGCTGAACAGCCAGTCGCTGTACGCCACCGGCCCCGACGGCAGTGTGTTGCCCGCCACCATCGTGGCGGCGCAGGACGGCAGTTTTGCCACGCTGTTCTTCACCAACCCGCTGCCCGGCGGTGGGCGCATCACCTTGCACATCGACGGCGCGCGCATCCGCGCCGCGGCCGACGGCGCCTTCCTCGATGCCGACAGCGACGGCGTGGCTGGCGGCCTGGGCACGCTGGCCTTCACCACCGTCAGCACCGCATCGGTGGCGGGCACGACGCTGCGCGGTCGCGTCGTCGACCCCGGCGCCGACCTGCTGCCGATGACCTTCGACGACATCCGCCGCGGGCCCGACGGCGTCATCCACACGCCCGACGACGAATTCCTGAACCCGATCGCCGGGGCCAAGGTCTTCATCCTCGGCCGCGAAGGGCAGTTCGTGCTGACCGACGCGCAGGGCTACTTCGAGCTGAGCAACGTGCCGGTGGGCGAGGTCAAGGTGGCTGTCGACGGCCGCACCGCCACCAACCCGCCGGCCGGTGTGTTCTGGCCCGAGATGGTGATGTCGGCGCAGATGCGCGCCGGTGTCGTCAACACGCTGATGGGCTCGATGGGCTCGCTGGCAGAGCGGCTGGCCAACCTCGACCGCACCGAGGTCTATCTGCCGCGCATCCCCACCGGGGTGCTGCAGGCGGTCAGCGACACGGCGCCCACCGTCATCACCGTCGCTCTGCCCGAGTCGGCGCCCGCGCTCAGCGACGCCCAGCGCGCGGCGCTGACGCTGACGGTGCAGCCCGGCGCTGCGGTGGGCGAAAACGGCCAGGTGTTGAGCAATGTCCAGATCGGCATTGCCACCGTGCCGCCCGAACTGGTGCGCGACATGCTGCCCCCGGGCGTGTTGCAGCACACCTTCGACATCACCATCCAGGCGCCGGGCGTGGCCGAGTTCGCGCAGCCCGTGCAGATCACCTTCCCCAACGTCTTCGGCGCCGCGCCGGGCACGCAGCTCAACATCCTGAGCTTCGACCACACCACCGGCCGGCTGGTGATCAACGGCACCGGCACGGTCTCGGCCGATGGGCTGACCGTCGTGTCCGACCCCGACTCCGGTGTCCGCGCCCCCGGCTGGCACGGCCTGACGCCGCCCGGCGGCCCCAGTGATCCGCCTTGCCCGCCCGGCACACCGCACACGGTGGAGGTGGCGCCGGTGCCGGTGACAGCGGGTTTGCAGGACCGCTTGTTCACGAACGACGACGGCGACTTCACGCTGTCGATCGGCAACGCCGCCACGCCCATCGACCCCAGCAAGGACCCCTGCGATCCGGTCAATTTGGCGGCCACGTCGCTGGTAGTGAAGATCGAGGTTGAAGGCCCGGCCGCCGACTTTCTCGACGGGCTGGCGGCACAGACCTTCGAGCTGCAGCCCGGCCAGCAGAAGAACATCAAGGTGCTGATCAAGGACCTGCTCACCGCCGCCAAGATCAACGCCGCCACCGCCAATTTGCTGTACGGCGTCAAGATCGTCATCACGGCCTGGAAGTCGAGTGACCCGGGCACGCTGTTGGTCAACGACAACGTGTTCATCTACCGGCTGTTCGACATCGCCGACAACGACCACAAGGATGGCGTGGTCGACTTCCCGAAAGCCTTTGCCGACGGGTTCGGCGGCTCCTTCCAGGAGCTTGCACTGACCTACACCGGGCTGGCATCTGCCCAACCCGGGTTGAACGCGGTGCAGGCACTGCGCTTCGATGTCGTCGCCGGCAAGCTGCGCTTTGATCCCATCGTCTCCACCGGGCTGCTGAGCGACCAGCTCTCGGTGAAGACGCCCGAGGGCAACGAAGCCGGCCAGGTCAAGCTGCAAGGCGTGGCGGTGGACGCGCAGCGGGTGCGCTTATCCGCGGCATCGTTCCTGGCCGCCGTCACCGCGGTGGTTGATGACAGTGGCGCCACTGTGGCTGGCATCAGCGACTTTCTCGGTCTGTTCCCGGTTGACGGCGCCGACGCAGGCGCGCTGCGAAGCGACGAGCCTGGTTTCGCGGCCAAGGTGACCTCGATTTACAACGCGGTGGTGGCCAACATCAACACCAACTTCGCCGGCGTCAGCGCCAAGGCCGACGAAGCCATTGACGTGGTCGACTCGGCAGCAGCCCCCGGCGTCGATGTGCAACTGCCGAACTACATCGTCAATGGCATCGCCAACCCGGCCGGCACGACCAACGCCGCCGCGGCGCAATGGGCCGACTTCGGACGGGCTGCATTCAATACGCTGGTGGCGGCCGAAAACACCAGTTCGCTGTTGCAGGAGAAATGGGTCTTCGACCGTGAAACAAACAAAGGGCCCACCGATGTGATCTGGCTGAACATTGACCGCAAGGCACAGCAGGCGCAAGGTTCGGCGGCTTTCGAGACCGCGATTGCGATCCGCTTCGCCAACAGCATCACGCACGAGGTGGGCCACAACCTTGGCGCTATCCACTTGCGTGACGCGATCAATGACTACATCGTCGGCAGCATCATGGGTTCGGGCTCGCAGCTCAACAACCTGAACAGCTTCGGCCCCACTTTCGATCCGCTGGTGCAGATGGCGCTGGGGCTGCCGGTGACCGACGCCGAGTTCACCCTCGTCTACAACTACTACAAGCAGATGGCACCGCTGGAAACCTACGGGTTCAATGGCGAGCCTGCACCGCACGAACATGGCGGCGACCCGATTCACGAGGAAGACTATCCATTGCTCGGTGTCTTCAACGGCGCAGTGCAACTGGGTCAAGCCTTGCCGGCAGCCATAGGGGATGTGCGTTTCGCGAGCACGGTGGCTGACGGGCTGGGCAATGCGATGTCGACGCAGAACATCTACTTGCTTAACAACGGCTACTCGCCGCTGCGCATTGACAGCATTGAAATCGTCGGCGGAAATGGCAGCTTTGGCTTGGTGGGCTACGACGGCAGCGCCGTGGTACTGCCCGAACTCGACCCCGGCAACCTGCAGCCCGCCGCCAGCACGCGCCAGCTGCAGATCGTGTTCGACCCCACGGTGGCCGGCGACCAGCACGCGGTGTTGCGCATTCTCAGCAACAGCGCCACCCGGCCCGTGCTCGAATTTTCACTCGACGGCAGCGCCAAGTCCGCCTTCGGTGACCTTCAGGTCAACATAGCGAACTCCAACCTGGGCGGCCAGTCCCTCACTGCCGGTGCCCGCACCGAGACCGGACGGGTCAGCCTGGTCAACACCGGCGCCGCCGACCTGACACTGACCCGCGTCGCATTCGCCGAGGGTGCCGGCACCTTCGCCGTGGCCGGCGCTGCGGCCGCGGCGAGCGCCGCTTCGCCCTTCGTGCTTGCGCCGGGGCAAAGCACGGTGCTCGACCTGAGTTTCGACCCCACGGTGCTGGGCCTGCTGCGCAGCGTGCTTCAGTTCGAATCCAGCGACGCCGACTCGCCGTTGCAGCGCTTCACCATCATCGGCACCGGCACCGGGCCGGTGGCCAGCACGCTGGACTGGGGCAACGACTACGTGGCGCTGGAATTCCTTGAGCAGCCCAACACGGCGCCCCTGCGCACCGTCAGCGACGGTGCCGGTGGCTGGAGCTTCTTCCTGCCGCCGAACCAGGCCGTGCACTACGCCATCTTCGACCCGGCAAGCGGCCTCATCGCCCATGGCTACGACCTGACCGCCGCCAGCGGCCAGCGCACGGCGCTGACCGGCGGCGCGTTCATGGCCAGCACTGCGCCCGACAGCGACTTCGATGGCCTGCCCGACGACATCGAATGGGCCATCGGCACCAATGCCGCGCGCGACGACACCGACCGCGACGGCATCACCGACTTCACCGAGATCGAGCAGGGCCTGGACCCGCTGAGCGGCCTGTCCATCCCCATCGGCGTGGTCTCGGCCGCCGCCCTGCGCGGCACGGCAGAAGCCGTGGCCGTCGTGCCGGCCGTCAGCGGCAGCACCGCACCGCTGGCCCTGGTGGCCACCGGCAGCCATGGCCTGGCGCTGGTGGACGTGGTGCGCGTGGACCAGCCGCGCGTGCTGGCCGAACTGGACCTGTCCGGCTTCAGCAGCGACGTCGCCGCCGACCCGCTGCGTGGCGTGGCCGCCGTGGCCGCCGGCAGTGCCGGCCTGCACCTGGTGGACATCAGCAGCCCGGTCGCGCCGGTGCTGATCCGCACCACCGCCTTCGCCCAGCCGGTGACGCAGGTGGAGGTGCGCGACGGCATCGCCTACGCCACCGCCGGCACCGCCCTGGTGGCGGTGGACGTCAACACCGGGCAGTTGCGCACCACGCTCGAACTGGGCGGGGGCAGCCTGCGAGAACTGGCGCTGCAGGGCGACACGCTCTACACCCTGGACAGCCAGAACCGCCTGCGCGCGGTGTCGATCACGGGCGATGTGTTGACCGCCCGCGGCTCACTGGTCGTGGCCACCGCCAGCGGTGGCCTGTTCGTCGGCGGCAACGTGGCCTATGTCGGCCGCGACGACGGCTTCAATGGCGGTTACGCCACGGTCAACATCGGCAACCCCGCGGCCCTGGTGCTGATCAGCGGTCCGGACAGCAACAACATCGCCGGCGCCGCCGTGGCCGCCACCGGCTCGGGCCTGGCGGTGCTGGTCGGCAACCCCGGTGGGGTGTTCGGCGTCAATGTGCTGGACGTGGTCAACGTCAGCGACCCGAGCAACACCAACAACTTCGTCACCCGCATCGACCTGCCGACCACGCCCAAGGGTGTGGCGATCGCCAACGGCCTGGCCTTCGTGGCCGCCGGCACGGCCGGGCTGCAATTGGTCAACTTCGCCAGCTTCGACGCCGGCGGCATACCCCCCACGGTCGGCATCACCGTCGACGCGGTCGATCTGGACCCCGCCGCGGCCGGCGTGCAGGTGCTGGAGGGCCGCACCCAGCGCATCGTTCCCACCGTCAGCGACGACGTGCAGGTGCGCAATGTGGAGCTGCTGGTCAACGGCGTGGCCGTGGCCAGCGACGTCGGCTTCCCCTGGGAACTGAATGCGCGCATGCCGGCCTATGTCGCGGGTGGCAGCAACACCGCGGTGGTGCAGGTGCGCGCCACCGACACCGGCGGCAACAGCAGCCTCTCGGCGCCGGTGGTGCTGAACATCGTGCCCGACACCTTCCCGCCCGTGCTGGCCTCGGCCAGCATCGCCGAGGGTGAACGCCGCTTCTTCGTCGGCGCCATCGACTTCCTGTTCGACGAACCGCTGAACGTGGCACGGCTCGACGCCGCCCAGGTCAGTCTGGTCGGTGCGGGCGCCGATGCGCTGTTCGGCACCGACGACGACTTCAGCGTGCCGTTGCGGCTGGACACCCGCTTCTTCGGCCAGGGGCTGTCGGTGGTGCTGCAGTCCTTCCTCACTGCCGGCGAGTACCGGCTGCAGATCCCTGCCGCGCTGATCACGGACATCGCCGGCAACACGCTGGCAGCGCCCATCGAGCGCAGCTTCACCATCCGTGCCGGCATCGGTGTGGAAGCCGCCCAGGGTGCACCCGCTGTGCCGGCTGCGCCTTCGGCCAACCCGGCGCAGCAGATCGGCTTCACCGTGCCCTTCAACCCGGCCACCGCGCGCGCCGACTTCGCCGTCGTCGACGCCGCCGGCAATGTCACGCGCCGCATCGTCAACGCCGCGCGCTGGGACGTGGGCACGCAGCGCGCCTTCTTCAACGTGCCGCTGGACGCGGTCACCGGCGACCTCGTTGTCTTCGGCCAGGTCGGCAACGTGCGCACGGACTTCGCCGACGGCACATTGCCGCTGCAGGTCGTGCCCTTGGTCACCGCTGTGGACATCCTCAACGTGGCCAGCGATGGCAGCACGGCCACTGTGCGCATTGCCGGGCTGGGCTTTGTCGAGGCGGCGGGCGAGTACCGCTTTGCCACCGAGATCGTGGCCGACACGGCCGGCAACGCCGGGCCCGACGTCTTCGGCCGCAGCGACGCCGTGCTGGGTTTTGTGGCGAATGGATTTGTGCAGTTGACGGTGCCGCTGGTGGACGGGGCATTTGGAGGCGTGAGCGTGGCCACCGCCGGGGGCACCAGCGCGGTGTTCG
>JBBSCX010000017.1:0-20861 GCA_038249905.1 Burkholderiales bacterium | reverse complement strand
GCGCCCAGCCGGCTCCCTGCACCAGCTTGTCGATGGTGGTGGCAGGAACGGTCACGGTTTCGGCGTAGTCCACCTTCCCCGGCGCAATGCGGTCCCAGATGCGGCTGATGCCCGAGCGCCCAGGGTGGCTGGGCGAGCAGTTGAACGAGATGGATGTGCGCTTGGGGTCGTTCTGGATGGCGACGAGGTGGCGCGTGAGGTTGGTGCACGTGCCGGTTCGAAGCTCCAGCTGCTTGAAGGTCACTTCGTTGGCCTCGACCGCAATCACCTGGCCGTCGACCAGGTGGTCGGACAGACCGCGCGTGTGCAGGCCCACATTGGCGCCGCCGTCCAGCGCATGGCCCGAGCGCGACAGCAGGGTCTCGTAGACGCGCTTGATCACGGCTTCGATGCGGTTGCCGTCGGTGCGGGCGATGTCGGCGAACGCGCGCCACTTGCCGTCGTCGATGGTCATGAACTAATTCCTCCGTGGGTGCCCCGCATTTGCACGAGACACTCTGCTCTCTTGGGGGCGGGAGCATAGCGGCCCGCCGTGGACGTGACACAGCGCACCTCATGCGCCACTTGTCGCCCCTGCCGGCAAAGCCATTTCGCGGACCAGAGCGCACAGCGTCTCGGCGGCGGGCCACCAGCCGGCCCGGCTTTCGGTCGCCGCCGTCCGCGGCGCGGGGTCGCCGAAACGCACGATCGCCCCCAACAGTTCAAGCCGACCCGCCGGCACCGACTTCTCATCGACGAAATAGGTGGCCTCCATCGACGTGTCTGTCAGGCCATCTGCCGACACAACAAAGCCATCGCCGTCAGAGCGCAAGGACCCGGCGCAGGTGGTGACGATGACTTTCGCATCCGATGGGTCCAGGGCCCAGCGCCCATCCTTGTGCACGGTCTGCCCCCCGGACTGCAGCCGCAGCGTGCAGCAACTGGCCTTGATGTTCAGAACCAGCGCACTCAGCACCGCGCCAGCGGGCGCGGGCAGTCGGACCCTGGCGCCGGGCGGAAACGCAAAGGCGTCGTCGCGCAGCAGCGAGGTGTGAATCTGCCGCAGCGGCTGGCAGGGCGTCCAGGAGCCCTCTTCACCCACCGCGTGAGCACCATCGCGGACCGAGATATAGCCGTAACGCCCGGCGTCCGGCGTATCAATGGCATCAACGGTTGTCACCGCCTGTGCCGCCTGCGCCAGCGTGTCGGCATAGAAGGCGCCGGCGATCAGGCGCGCGACGTTGCTGTCCACATGCGCGGGGTCACGAAAAAAGGACGCATAGGGGCGGCCCGTGGCTGCGGCCAGGTGTTCGAGCAGGGGCACGAAGTTGCAGTGCGGCACGTCGCGGGCGGCGTACAAGGCAGCCTGGCGGGCGGCGAGATCGCGCGTCGATGTCGGCGCCGTGGCCGTCGGCATCAGCAGCGCCAGCGGCTGCACGCCCAGCGAACGCAAGCGGTCGATGGCGGCATGCAGGTGCTGATCCATCGCGGCCAGCGTCAGCGTGCGTGTCCACAGGCAGCCCTGGTCGTTGACCAGGGTCTCGATCACCGCGTGGGTGAAATTGCCAGTTGCGGCGCCGTGCAGGCGGTAGTGCAGCAGCGGACAAGCCGAGGCCCCCAGCGACAGGTTCACCGCGGTGGCGCCTGGCTGCCCGACCGCGGCACCGAAGTGGCCCTGCGGGTCGATGCCGTTGCTGGTGCCGAGCACTGCGAACTTCATGTCAACAAACCCAGCACCTCGCGGCGGACGGGGTCGATGTTCATGGGCGGTGGACCGGTGTGCGGACGGTGAAGGTGGGCATGGGCCGCAGCGCGGCGGTGCGCAAGGCCAGAGAGATCGGGCTCAAGCGCCGTCGAGCGGCCGCGACATCTGTGCCTGAAGGTGGGCGGCCAGCACATCGGCCCGCTCGCTTGGTACGAGAAACAGATACCAGAACGGATAGGGTCTAGCCGGTCCCGCCGGCTGTCCCGCCGGGTCCATGGCGGCATAGCCCAGCGCATCCAGCCAGGCGTAGTACTCCTCGATGGTGAAGCCGTTGGCCTGCGGGGCCAGGTGACCGTGCTCGGTCACCACCAGCGGGCGCAGTTCGCGCAGGCTGCGTTCGCCGCCGCGCAGGGCGGGAAATTCGCCGCCCTCCAGATCGAGTTTGATGAAGTCCAGTCGGCGCCAACTGGCGTCGGCCACCAGCTTGTCCATCGTCGTCGCGGGTACGGTCACGGTCGGCTCGTACTGCACCTTTCCAGGCGCGATCAAGTCCCAGCTGCGCTGTATGCCAGAGCGACCCGGGTGCGACGAGGAGCAATGAAAGTCAACCGTCAATGCCGCCGCATCGGCCTGCAGGGCGCCGAAGTGACGTCGCACGTTGGCGCAGCCCGCCGTGTTCCGCTGCAGATCCTGATAGGTGCTGGCGTTGGCCTCCACCGCCAGCACACGGCCCAGGCTCAGGCGGCGTGACAGCCCCAGCGTGTGAAAGCCGACGTTGGCGCCGCCGTCGATGGCGTGACCGTCCTGGCGCACGAGCGCGGAGTAGACCTCGCGGATCAGAGACTCGATCAACATGCCGTCCCCCAGGGCGCGTTGCCTGAAGGCATCCCAGCGAGCGGTGATCTGTGCGGTGGAGTCCATGGGCTTGTCGATGTTGTTGCTGTTGCGTCCGGACGATGCGGGGAGGATGCGATGTTGCAGTCTGTCACGGCCCCAACACCTCGCGCGGATGCGCGCGCTCGAACACCGTGCAGGCGCCGCCGAAGGTCGCGTCGATGATGCGCCGCCCGTCGGCCTCGAAGGCAGCGCGGGCGACGCGGTAGCTTTCTTCGGAGCGGGCCAGGTCCGGGTTGTCCCAGGTCTGGCCGTGGCCGAAGTAGTCGGGCGAAAAATGGTTGGTGTCGGGGCCTTGCATGCGCCGGGCCTCGTTCGGTGCGCCCTGCATCTCGTAGCGGTGGTCCAGGCCGATGATCACCACTTCGGCAAAGCCCAGGTGGTAGGCCACCTGCAGGGCCGCATATGTCACCGTCCAGCCCTCGTGCATGCCCTGTGTAAGGTCGGTGCTGAAGCGGGTGTCGATGTCGGTGTCGACGATGTGCGTCAGCGCGTCTTCTTGCAGCCCGGCGGCCAGGGCGTGGCGGCCCAGCAGCTTGACGCTGTCCAGGGCGCGAATGTCCTCGGCACTTTGCTGCAGCACGCGTGCGTTGATGGCCACGAAGTAGCGTGGGTGGAAGCCGAAGGCGGCCATCCCGAGGTGGATCTTGTTCAGGCCGATGGTCCAGGCGTCGCGCAGCGGGCGCAGGTCCATGCGCTGCAGCGAAGGGCCGTTGGCCACCAGCACGCAGCGCTGGCCGCGATGGCGGTTGCGCAGGCGGGCCAGGCGGATCGTCATTCGGACCTCCGCGCCCGGCTCAGGCCCAGGGCCCGTGGCCGCGCACCATCGTCGCCGCGCGGTTGCGCGACTCCACCAGCTTGAAGCCATTGGCCAGCAGGTAGGGCATGGCCAGGGTGCCCTTGGCCACCCAGCGCCCGTCCTCGACCCAGGTGTCGTCGACGAAGACAGCGCCCCAGGCCGGCATCTTGGCCGCCAGCGACTGCGCGCAGTCCAGGTGCATGCGGTGGCAGGCTTCCTCGTCGATGCGCGAGCCCAGAAACTTCTCGTACCGGCTCTGGCGCAGTTCGCTGTGCTTGCCGTGGTCGAAGTCGTAGGCATCCAGAAACACCAGGTCCAGCGCGCCTTCGAAGCGGGCCAGGAATTCCTCGCCCTTCATCGTCACGGCCTCGAAGTCGGCGCCCAGCGCGGCGAAGGTCTTGCGCGCCATCTCGCTGTTGTGCGGGTCCATGTCGACGGTGATGAAGCGCAGGCGGTTGCGCAGGCAGTACTGGGCCAGCTTGCGCGTGCTGCCCTGGCCGGCGACGTCCTCGCGCGTGGTCCCGATCTCCACCAGCGTGGGCGGGCGTGCCCCCACATGCTGCTGCAGCGCCGCCAGGTGGGCGTCCAGAAAGCCCAGCACCAGGTCGTGCCCGTGTTCGACGACGACGCCGGCGCCGCTGCGCATCTTGTCGTAGCTGGCCTGCAGTGCCGCGGCCACCGCCGGATCGCCGGCGCTGGCGGCGACGGCGGCCTCCAGCACCATGTCGACGGCGTCGTGCGCCGCGCCGACAGCCACCAGGCGGCGACCGAGGTCGCTGCGCAGACCCTCGTCCAGCTCGGCCTGCAGCGCCCGCACCCGGCCCAGCAGGTGCAGCGCGGTCATGCGGTCGTCGCGCGCCAGAAAGCGGTCGGCCATCAGCAGCAGGAAGCGGGCACGTTCGTCGGCAGCGCTCAGCAGCGCGTCGACGGCATGGTCCATGGCCCGGTGCACGTCGTCGGCCTGCATGCACTGGTCGGCCAGCCCGGTCAGCCAGCCCGGGGCCGTGGCGGCAGCGGGCAGGGCATGGCCGCGGCGCAGCGTGCGTGCGGCGCCGACGGCGGCCTTGATCTCGTCGGCGACGCGGTCGCGGCGTTGCTGCGCCAGCCGGCGCACTTCCGACGACAGGCGCGCCTGGGCCACCGATTTTTCGAAGTGGGCGTCGCCCCGCACTTCGCGCCGGGCGGCGTGCGAGGCGCGCCCCAGCGTGTGGCGCATGCCGGCGACCAGCAGGCTGCCGAGCTGGCCGCGGTCGCAACCCCAGGCCAGGGCGCGCTCTGCAAGGACACTTGCGCCACGGCGGTCGCCGGTCTGCAGCGCCGCGGCCGCGCGCAGCGCGCTGAGCTGGGCACGGTCGGGATGCTGGCGCACGGTGTCGTCGGGCAGGGCCAGCATGGCGGGCCAGTCGGCGGCCAGCCAGCGCTCGCGCATGCCGTCAAGCAGGGCGGGGTCGTGCAGCACCACGCCCATGCCTTGTGCCATGCCCTGTGCCATGCCCTGTGCATCACCCAGCGGCTGCAGGCCGTGCAGGCTGCCCTGTGGATGGCTGCGTCGGCTCTGGCCGTCGCGGTGCGCGGGCTGGATGTCGATCAGCACCGGCTCGCGCGGCGGCCGCGGCCCACCGCGTGCCGCGGGCGCACGCCCACCGGCACTCGGGTCGTGGCGACGGGGCGGCTTCTTCTTCTTCATCCGCGCGGCTCCCGCAGCAGCAGATCGGCAATGAACTCGATCTGGGCCTCGGCCTTGATCAACTCCTCCTGCAGCAGGCCATGGCGGGCCGCCACCTCGGCCAGTTCGGCGTCGAGCTGGGTCGAGCGCTGCTTGGCGTCGCGGGCCAGCTTGCTCTGCTCGTCGCGGGCGCTGGTCAGCGTCGACTTGTCCTTCAGCCATTGCTCGCGCTCAACGCGCAACGGCGGCAGTTCGTCGCTCAGCTGGTCGGCGGCGGCCTTGAGCGACTGGGCCAGCGCACGTTGCTGCTCGCACTCGGCTTCGCTGCGGTGCAGAGCCTCGGCCGCCGCCGCGGCGGCATTGCTGGCCTCCTGCTGCGCTGCCGCAACTTGTTGCCCGCGTTCAGCCAGCGCCTTGTCCAGCGCCGTCTTGGCCTGGTTCAACGACTGGATCTGTACGTAACGGGCGCCAGCCAGGCGTGTCTGCTCCTCCAGGCTGGCAGCCTGGGCTTGCAGCGTCTCTTGCAGCGCCGCGAGTTCCTCGCCAGCAGTGGCCGCCTGCGCCTCGAGTTGGCTGTGCACCTGCGCCAATTCAGCCAGCCGTTGCGCTTGTTGCATCTCTTGCGCCTCCAGCGCTGCGTGGCGGGCCTGCGCTTCAGCCAGCGCTTGCGCGTCGGCTTCGCGCTGTGCGCGCAGGGCATCGAGATCGGCTGTCATCTGCGTGAACGCCTGTTCATGGGCCGCCGCCCCGGCCTCAAGTTCGGTCTTCTGGCGGTTGAGCGTCTGCAGCTGCGTGTAGCGCCCACCGGCCAGTCGCGTCTGCTCGTCCAGTGCGCGTCCTTGTTCGTCCAGGCGCTGCTGCAGCGCCTCGCCCTGGGCCCGGGCTTGCGAGGTGGCCTCGGTAGCCGCCGCCAGGGCCTCTTCCTGCTTCCGGAGTTGTTCTGCCAGCTGTATGTGGGTCTCCTTCTGCTCGGCCATCGCGGCCTCGAGTCCGGCGCAGGCGCTTTGCTGCTCGTGCAGGGCTGCCTGGCGCGCTTCCGCCAGACGTGCCTGTTCTTCCAGCCCGTGGGTGCTGGCAGCCACCTGCTGCTGCAGTGCCGCCCGGGCTGCTTCGGCCTCGTCGGCGGCCTGTGTGTGGCGGCTTTCGGCAGACGCGCGCGCTGCGACAGCCTCGGCCAGCCGGGCCGCCAGTTCTTGCTGCTGCACCTGGTGCGCAGACGCGGCGGTCTCGAGCTGGGCACGCACCCGGTTCAGCTGCTGCAACTGCGCGTCGCGGTCGGCGGCCAGGCGGGTCTGCTCGTCCAGCGCGCGCGCCTGCTGGTCCAGGCGTTGCTGCAGGGCGCGGGCCTGCGCATCGGCTTCGTCGCCGGTCTGCACCGCGGTGGCCAGAGCCTGCTCCAGTCCCTGGCCATGGTGCGCCATTTGCGCGGCTTGTGCCGTGCTCTCGGCCAGCCGCGCCTGGAGATCGGCGCGCTGTTCGACGAGCTGGGCTGTATCGGCGCGCAAGGCCTCGACCTGTTGCCGCGTCGCCGCCAACTGCGCGAGCAGGGCGTCCTGCTGGACCCGCGCCCGCTGCTGGGCGTGCGCCTGTCGGTCGAAGCGCCACACCGACACCGGCCACATGGCATCGGCCTCAGCCGCACTGCGGGCGTTGAAGCAAAGTGCCTGCAGGCGCGCCCGGTTGGCTTCGCCGCCGACCTCGGGCAGGGCGCTGCAGGCCATGGTGACGATCCAGTCGAAGGCCAACAGGGTGGCTTCCGGCAGGCTGGCCAGCAGGACTTCGGACTGGCCCGGGGTGTCCAGGATCAACACCCCGGGAAGCCGCCCGTCCATGCGCGCGGCGACTTCGGCAACCACGTCGGCCAGGCCGCGCACCGGCACGTCCAGCTGCTCCAGCTCGCGCAGGCGCGGGTAGACATCCGCCAGCGCCACTGCGTCGACCGGGCCGTTGAGCTTGCGCAGGTTGTAGCGGTGCCAGCGCAAGACACCCGGGGCCGCGGCGACGGCGCTGGCCAGCACCCGCACGTCGCTGCGCCCGCCGACACGTTCACGCAGTTCGGCAGCGGTCTCGGGGTCGCCTTCGACCAGCACCTGGGACAGCACCTGTCGACCCTGCAGCGCCTCGAGCGTGCCGCCGTCGCCGGCACCGATGTGCAGCAGCGTGCCGATGGCGGTTTCCTCGACGAGGGCGAGGCCTTCGATCAGCTTGTCCATGGGGTGCCCGTGTCAATCGTGGTCGTTGTCTGCTCAGCCGCGTCGCAGCCCGACGCGGCGCAGGCTGCGACCGACCAGGCTGCGCAGGGTGCGGCGCAGTTCATGCGCGGCCACTGCGCGGCGTGCCTGGCGGTGCAAGTCGGCGGCGCTGGCACCCAGTCGGGCCGCCGTCCCGGCGTCGGCCAGGTCCCCGGGCCGCACCAGGGCGGCGGCGGCGGGCAGCGCATCGAGCAGCCCAAGCAGCAGCGCGCGGTCGTGTACCGAGAAGCGGCCCCAGGCCTGTTGCCCGACGCTGCCGCCCCAGGACGGCCCGACCGGCAGCGTGAATGCGGCCTCCGGCCGGCCGTCATCGCCCAGCGGCCAAGCCGCCAACGGCGCGGCGGTCTCGCCGGCGGGCAACAGCCATTGCAGCCCCGCTGCAGGGCCTGGCTGCCAGCGCAGGGTGATGGCGGGCAGCACCTGGGCGCCGAACAGGCAGTCGATCAGCTGCACGTCCAGCAGGCCTGTCGCGGGCCCGGCGTCGACCTGGATGCCGTCGTAACGAAGCCGCGCCGGCAGCGCCGCGAGCTGACGGCACAGGCGTGCCGCCACGCCTGGCCAGCGGCCGCCAGCCAGGGCAGGGTCGGCCCGCAGCGCGGCCTCGAGGTGCGCCGCCAGCGCCGCGACGCGCACCCAGTCGGCGCGCGCCAGGCGCGACAGGCGCGCCGCGCCAGGGCCGTCCGACGGCACCAGGCTGGTGTAGGGACGGCCTGCTTCGGTGCCGTCGATCGACCAGTCGCTCAGGGGTGGCAGGCCCTCGTCGTCGCAGAACAGCAGCAGCCCCGGTCGGCCATGGTGCTCGATCAGACGCACGGCCAGGTGTGGCAGCACCGCGTCGCCCACCGGCACATCGACGACCGTGGCGTCGAAGTGACGGTGCGGTGCGTCGCCGTGTTCCGCCCCGACCACCACCGCGCCCAGGGCCGGTTCGGCCACGATCAGCGGCAAGCCATTCCGTGCGGCGGCGTCCTGCATGCGCAGCAGCCGGTGCTGATGCTGGAGTTCATCGCGCAGGTTGCGGTGGCGCAGCAACTGCTGCAGCAGTTCACACCGATCGCCAGCCAGATCGACTTCCGCCTGCTGGTGCATGCGCTGCGACAGATCAAGCTCGGACTGCGCCAGCGCCAGTTCGCCTTGCTGCTGCTGAAACTGCAGCTGCCAGCGGTCCTGCAGCGCGGCCTGTGCCGATTCGGCCGCGCGGGCGCTGGCATCGAGCAGCGTGGCACCGTCCGCGATCTGCTGCCGCAAGCTATGCACCTCGGTCGTCGCGGCCTGCAACTGCGGGCGCAGCTGCTGCAGCGCGCGCCGCTCATCGGCCAGCTCGGCCTCGGCCTGCTGGTGCATGCGCTGCGCCAGACCCTGAATCCGGGCCTCGGCGGCCGCAGCGTCGCGCTGGCTTGCGGCCTGAGCCGTCTCCAGGTTTTGCACCGCCGCGCGCAGCGCCGACGCTTCGTCGGCCTGGGCACGCGATCGGTCGAGCAGCGAGAGATGCTCTTGCTGCAGCGCCTGACTGGCATGCGCGGCATGCTCCAGCCCGGCCTGGTTCTGGTGCAGGGCGTCGACGAAGGCCTGCAGCCGCGTCTCGGCCGACAGCGCCCGTTCGCCCAGACCAATCAGCGCCGCCTGCAGGCGATGTGCCTCGGCGCGTTGCGCGTCCAGGGCGGTGTCATGGGCGCGGCGTGCGACCTCGGCGTCGGCCTGCAGCGAACGCGAGTGCTCACGCGCCTGTTGAAGATCGGCCTCAACGGCGGGTCGCTGCTGTTCGGCCTTGCGCAACAGCGCGAGCCGGGCGAGCGCCGCGCCGCGCAGGGCGCTGTCGGAGGGTGGGCTGGACCCGGCCGTTGCGCCGCCCTTGGCGCTGTCCGCGTCCAGCAGGGGCAGGGCATGCGCCTGCAGTTCCTCATGCAGGCGCCAGGCGGCGCGGTGCTCGCGTGCCGCAGCACGGGCCAGCGGCAGCCAAACGGGGTCGATCAGTCCGGCGGTCGAAACGTGCAGTCCGTCTGGCACCGTGCCAGCCAGTCCGCGCAGCGCCGTGGCCAGCGCGACGGGCGCGCCCGCGGCCTCGGCCGTGTCCACGACCAGGCAGCGTGCGCGGTGGCGTTCGATCAGGCGCAGCAGTGCCCGGGCGTCGCGGGCCCAGGTGTCGAGCATGCGGGGCCCGTCGTCGGTCAGGGCGTCGTGCACCGTGTCGGGCCCGGCGGCGCGTGACTGCCAGCGCGCGGCCAGCACGACTTCGGGCGCGTCGATGAAACACAGCGCCACGACCTGGCCTGCCGCCAGCGCCGCGGCGGCTGCAGCCAGGTCCTCTTCCACCGGCCACGGCACGCCGCCACCTGCCGCGTCTGTCCTGACCACGGCCGCCCGCCAAATGCCTGCGGGGCTACCCAGCATCACGACGGGTGCAGCAGGTGGCGTGGGCAGGGATGCAGGGCCGGGGTCGGTCATTCGGGGCGGCCGGGCGGCGCCGGTGTCGGCGCCGCAGGGCTTCGGCAGTGGCAGCTTCAGGGCCGCAGCCCTGTGGCGCGTGCGGGTGGGGTGGTGGGCGGGGGCAGACGGCGCATCGTTCCGGAGCGGGTAGCCGCGGCGATGGCGAGGGGCAGCAGGATAACGGATCGAGTCCGTCGCACCGCCACGGCGCGTGCGCCTCGACGGTATGGCGGTGAGCGGCGCTTCATCACCGTGTCGGCCCGGTCGCGGCGCCGCGCCAGGGGTGTGCCTGCAGGCCCTTGACACCGCCGCCGTCAATTTCAAACAGATCGCCGGCGCAGGCCTGCTCGGGCGCGCTGAAGCCGCTGCTGCCCACCGCCGCACTGGTGACGAAGACGCGGTCCAGTCCCGGGCCCGCAAAGCAGACGTTGGTGATGTGCGGCGTCGGCAGCGTCCAACGCCGCAGCAAGGCGCCGTCGGGGTCGAAGCGGCTGACACAGCTGCCGCCCCAGTGCGCCACCCAGACGCAGCGCTCGGCATCGAAGCACATGCCGTCAGGGTAGCCCTCGGCTTCGTCGAAGCGCTTCCAGATGCGCTTGCCGGTGACCTCGCCGCCAGCGACATCGAGGTCGAAGGCGTAGATCGAGCGCAAGGGGCTGTCGGTGTGCAGCAGCAGGCGGCCGTCGCCGCGCAGCGCCGGTCCGTTGGCGACGCGATAGCCGGCGTCCACGGTGCGCAATTCGCCGTCGGTGCCAAGGCGGAACAGCACGCCCTCGGGCCGGTCCTCGTGGCCATGGTTCAGGCTGCCACCCCAGACGGCGCCGCTGGCGTCGGCCTTGGCATCGTTCAGGCGCAGCGTGCTGCCCTCAGCGAACGGGCGGGCCAGCCAGTCGGGGGTATCCAGCGCCTCGAGCGTGGCCCGCGCGAAGCCGCCCTGCAGGCCCAGCAAAAGGGCGTCGCCGTCGGCCTGCGGCAGCACCCAGCCGCAGCGCTGCGGCAATGTCCATGACGAAGGCGCTGCGGCCACAAGGTCCCAGCGGTAGAGCCGGCGGCCGACGATGTCCACCCACCACAGCTGCGCCCGGGCATGGTCCCAGTGCAGACCCTCGCCCAGCGCCATGCCCAGGGCATGCACGCGTCGCACGGTCGGGGCCAGTGCAGGGCCGGGGGTGGTGGAGATAGTGGAGATGGTGGGGGCGGTGGGGGCGGTGGGGGGCATGGCGGTGGCCTTGAGTGCGCCGGCGGCTTCAGGCGGGGTCGTGCAGCCGGCCGGCAATGCCGCCGTCCAGGCCCACTGTGGCGCCATTGAGAAAGCCCAGCGCCGGGCTGCACATCGCCACCGCCAGCGCCGCGACTTCGTCGGGCGTGCCGATGCGGCCCGAGGGGTGGCAGCCGGCCAGTTGCTGCAGACCGGCCGGGTCCGCAGCGAATCCGGCTTGCAGCATCGGCGTGCCGATGGCGGCGGGCTCGATGGCGTTGATACGCACCTGTCCTGCCGCATCGACAGCCATCGCCCGTGTCATGCCGCTGAGCGCAGCCTTGCTGGTGGCATAGGCGACGAACCCGGCCTTGCTCAGGCGGGCGTGGATGCTGCTGATGTGCAGCACGCAGCCCTGGGCCTGCACCAGTGCGGGCCACAGGCGCTGGGTCCAGAAGAAGGGCGCCAGCAGGTTGACCTGCAGCGTCTGCTGCCAGTCGTCCAGGTCCAGGTCCTGCACCCCACCCAGGCGCTGCACCGCGGCGTTGTGCACCAGGGCATGCAGGCCGTCACCGCCGAGCAGGCCTTCGATGCGGGCGAACACCGACGCGGCGTAAGCGGCGTCGCTGACGCTGCGTGCCAGGTCGGCGGGCAGGTAGTGATCGCAGTCCAGATCCGGCGGCGCCGGACCGATATCGGTGGCCAGCACGCGGTGCCCGGCGACGCGAAAGGCGCTCACCAGGGCGCGCCCGATGCCACCGGTCGCGCCGGTGACCAGGGCCGTGCGCACGGGCTCAGCCACGCAGGAAGCCGAACAGTCGCGCCATCGCCTCGGCGCTGGCGCGGCGCACCGCGTCGCGGGTGTTGGAACCGTTGTGCGATCCGAAGATGCACTGCGGCATGGCACGCAGTGGGGAGTCGGCCGGCAGCGGCTCGGACTCGAACACGTCCAGCGCCGCGGCCTGCACATGTCCCCGGGCGAGCGCGTCGATCAGCGCCGCCTCGTCGATCAGCGGCCCGCGCGCGACATTGATGACATGCACACCGGGCTTGCACAGCGCCAGCACGCCGGCGTCCAGCATGTGGCGGTTGCGGGCATTGAGGGCGCAGGTGAAGGCGATGAAGTCGGCCTCCTCAACGCGCTGCGGCCAGGCCGCGCGCTCGACGCCAGGCAGGCCGCCGTCACCTTCGACACCCGGGTCGTAGGCGATGACCTTCATGTCGCAGGCCCGCAAGCGCCTGGCCAGTGCGCGCCCGATGTCGCCGTAGCCCACCAGGGCCACGGTCTTGTCCGCCAGACTGACGCCCGCCGGCTTGGGCCAGCCGCCGGCGCGCACGCCGCGGTCGATGACGAACAGGCTGCGTGCCAGGCCGATGGTGTAGGCCAAGGCCACATCGGCGACCTCGCCGCCGAACATCTGCGGTGTGTTGATGATGGGCAGACCGAGGTCCTTGCAGGCCGCGAAGTCGACGTTGTCCACGCCGATGCCCCACTTCACGGCCGCCTTCAGCCGCCCTGCGCGGCCGGCAGTGAAGACGGCGCGCGTGGCGGGGTCGTCGCCGATGATCCAGCCTTCGAACTGCGGCAACAGTTCGATCAGTTCGGCCTCGCTCAGCGTCTGCGTGACCTTGGCTGGCACCAGATCGAAGCCCTGTTCGCGAGCGCCGGGAATGAACTCGTCGATCAGGCCCAGCATCGGCGGGCAGGTGACGAGGATGCGGGGCAGGGCGCTCACTGCGCGGCCTCCTTCTCGGCCAGGTAACGCGCGGCCACCACGGCCAGGTCCCAGTCCTGCGGCGTGTCGATGTCGATGGACTCGAAGGGCGGGCTCTCGAACATCATGGGCTGCCTGCCGATGCGCGCCTGCGTCCCGGCAAAGCTCTCGCGCGTGAACAGGTAAAGGTTGGAGTTTTCCTCGAACCAGGGCTCCAGGTCCTGCGTGCGCACCAGATTGTCGGGGTCGTGGTTCACCGCCGAGGCATCGGCGCGATAGAAACGCGTCTGCACCTTGTCCACGGTGAACAGCGAGTCGCAGCGGCCTTCGGCACGCCCGGCGGCACAGGCCTGCAGCGCGCCCTGGATGGTGGCCACGCTCATCAGCGGGTTGGTGGTGTGCGTCATCAGGTAGACGTCGGCCGAAACGGCGCGGATGTCGTCGTCGATGATCTTGTTCATCGACACGAAGTCGCCGCAGATCTCGGGGCGGCGGTCGCGGATGCGCACACGTTCGCTCTCGACCAGACCGTTGTCGGCCAGGATGTGACGGGCGTCGGTATTGATGACGACCTCGCGGATCTCGGCCACGGCCAGCAGCGTGTCGAGCATCCAGCGGAACAGCGGCTTGCCGCAGAAATCGCGGAAGTTCTTGCCGCGCACGCGCTCGCTGTTGGCCTTCATCGGCAGCAGCGCGACGACTTGGGTGGGGGTGGGGTTCACAGGCGCTCCATCGGTTGGGCGGGGTAGAAGTAGTGTTCCTTGTCGGCATGCGACAGCTTGCGGTGATCGTGGTTGCCGCGGTACGAGCCGACATACTGCTCGAAGCGGTAGCGCGCGATTTCCGGCAGCAGCCGCCACGCAGCGCCCTCGCGTCGCGCATGTCCCAGGTCGTGCAAGATGCTGCTGCCGATGTAGCGCATGGCGTCGACCAGGCCGACCTGAACGTGCGGCATGATGCGTTGCAGGGCGATGGCCTCGCGCTCGAAGCGGCGCCGCACCTGCGGCCAGGTTTCGCTGTGGTGATGGTAGACACAGGCCTCGGCCACGTAGCCGACGCGGCCGCCAGCGGCGCAAAGGCGCTTGGCCAGATCCATGTCCTCCAGACCGGTCAGTTCCTCGTCGAAGCGGTGCGTCTGCCAGGCTGCGCGCGACAGCGCCGAATTGGCGTTGTTGCAGAAATAGCCCTGCTGCGGCAGGCGCGACACTTGTGGAAAGTACTTGGCGAAGATGCGGCCCTCGCTGTAACGGCTGGTGGCCCCGCCGATCTGCCGGCCGTAGGTGTAGTCGGCCACGCCATCGGCAATGGGCGCGCACAGACGCGCCAGCCAGTTGTCGGCGGTGGGCACGCAATGCCCGCTGACGAACACAAGCACGTCGCCGCGGGCGGTCTGACAGCCGAGATTGAGCGAACGCCCGAAGGAGAAGTCCTCGCGCCGGATGGCCGTGATGACGCAGCCGTGCCGGCCAGCGATTTCGACCGTGCCGTCGCTGGAGCCCGAGTCCACGAGCACGACCTCGACCGTGTCGCCATCGCACAGGCGCTGCGTGCCCACTGCGGCCAGCAGTTCACCGAGGTAGCGCGCTTCGTTGAGCGTGCGGACCACCAGGCTGATCAGCATGCCTGCGCGCCGGACCTCAGAGCCCCAGCGCGGTCTTGGCGATGACCGCGATCTGGAACAGGATCTGCGTCAGGCCGCGGGCGACCTCCAGGTTCTTGTTCGTCACTTTCGGCAGCACCATGATCTCGTCGCCTGGCTGCAATGGCACACTGCCGGCATCGGCCACGCTGCCGTCCTGGCGCATCACCACCACGCGCGCCTCGTCCGCGCCCTGGGTGTAGCCGCCGGCGCGTTCTACATAGCTGGCCAGGTTGGCCCGCGGGTCGTAGATGACCGTGTTCGGGAACAGCACTTCACCGCTGACGAGGATCAGGTTGCTGGTCACCGGCACGGTGATGACGTCGCCGTCCTCCAGCAGGGTCTCGCCGGCATTGGGCGACTGTGCCAGGACAACCTGGCCGCGCGGCTGCACCTGGCGCGCACGTTCGATGAACTTCAGGATCTGCTCGCCTTCGCGCTGTCGCAGCGCGGCTTCTTCGCTGATGGACGAACGCGAGGTCAGCGCGTAGGTCTCCAGGCTGCGCAGCGTGGCCTCCATCATCAGCTTCTGCCGCTCGGCGACGGAGCGTCGGAACAGTTGCACGCCGGCAATCTCTGCCTGCGGCGCAGGTTTCAGCCGCGCCATCGCATCCTGCAGCCGCGCGCCGTACGGCATCACCAGGGTGCGCTCACCCAGGTGCGCGCCCTCGATGCGCACGAGGATGGTGCCGGGGTACTTGTCCGAGGTCAGCGTGACCTCGTCGCCGTCGCGGATGACCACACTGCCGGCAGCCGCCACGGGGTGGTACTCGCTGCGACGTTCGGCGCCGATCTTGCGCACAACGCTCAGGTGGGTGGCGCCGGGACGAGGCCGGGCCACGGCCAGCAGTTCGGTGCCGCTGATCGCCGGCCGGTCGAACTCGAAGATGAAGGGGTTCAGCACCTCACCACCGACCTGCACGATGTGCTTGCGCGGCGCGGCCACGATGGTGTCGCCGTCCTGCAGTTGCAGCGGTGCAATCTGCCCCTCCAGCAAAAAGCGGTAAAGGTTGATCTTGGCCCGCGACTTGCCGCCGCGCAGGACGTCCACTTCGAGGTAGCTGCCGCGGTCGGGGTCGATGCCGCCCGCGCGGTCGAGGTAGTACAGCACCGAGTCGGACGACAGCCCGCCGTACAGGCCCGGCGCACGCACGAAGCCGGTGACGTAGATCTTCACGGGCTGCGCCGCTTCCAGCGACGCATAGACGCCGACGTTGGCGCGGAACACGCGCTTGATCTGCGCTTCCACCTGCTGCGTCAGGTCGGCATTGCGCACACCTTGCACACGAATCGGGCCGACATTGGGCACGAAGAGGTTGCCCTGCGGGTCCACCACCTGTGCCGCGTCGAGCGTGAACGCGCCCCACATGCGCAGGCTGATGCGGTCGCCGACGGCAATCTGGTAATCGGGATTGAAGCCGCTGAAGGCTTCGCTGCCGAAACGACCGCTGAACATCTGCGAACCGAAGATCAGCGGTTTCACTGCCATCGCCGGGTCTTCTGGCAACGGACCCGGTGTCACGGGCCTCGCTGCGGGTGCCAGCGTGCGCACCGGAGCCGGCGCCACCGCAGCCGGTGCCACCGGTGTGCGTGCCAGCCCCAGCGGGTCGTTGATGTCCTGGGCCCAGGAAAGCATCGGCATGGCGAGCAGCCAGGCTGTGGTCAGCGCGGCGAGCCCACCGCGGTCGATGCACAGTCGGCGCCGCACGACCGCACGGTCGGCAGGCGCCAGCGGCCCTGTCTGGCGAGGGGCGCAGCAATGCGAGTGGGGCAGGGTCATGGTCTCAGTCCTGATGCTCGCGGATGGTGGCCAGCACCAGCCGGCTGATGGCATAGAGCAACACGCAGACGACCAGCAGGGTCGCCAGGTTGTAGGCGCGCAGCGGGTACTCGGCCGTCTGGGGCAGCGAAGGCGGCTCGATGACGACCAGGCTCTTCAGCTTGCGCGTGGCATCGATGCGCGCGTTCTCGATCGCACCCAGTGCCAGCTTGTACGCGTCCTGCGCGAACGTCGACTGCAGCTGAAGGGCCTGGAACTCGATCGCCAGGGCGTTCAGGCGCTCGCCGCGCCGGGTGTCGGTGGTGGCGCGCGCGCGCTCGCTGTCGATCTGCCGCTGCAGCGCGGACATGCGGCCGCGCAGCGCCTTGACCTGATAGGCGTCTTCGTTGAGATAGGCCAGCAGGCCGTTGAGCTCGGCCTCCAGGCGCGAGCGTGTGGCCTCCATCTCGCTGGCCAGCGCGCCCGTCGCCGCGGCCTGCGCGGTCGGGTCTATCAGGCGGTGCTTGTTCTGGAACGCCAGCACCTGCACGCGCGCCTGCTGCAGCCGCTTGGCGGCCAGGTCCAGTTCGCCCTCGGCGAAGCGCAGCCGGTCGCGGGCGATGCTGTGCGAGGTCTCGTTGACGAAGCGTTCGCTCTCGTCGAGGATGGCCTGGTTCAGTCGTTGCGACCAAGCCGGATCGAAACCCTGGGTGCGGATCTTCAGCAGCGACGAGCGGTCGTCGAAGCTGACCTCCACACGCTGGCGGTAATAGTCGATGAAGTCTTCGGTACTTGCATCGGCGGCCAGTCGGAAGGGCAGGTCGGCGCGGCTTTCGGCATAGTGCTCGCGCAGCTTGAGCTTGGACTCCAGGGTGACCAGCAGGCCGCGCGAGTGCACGAACTCGCGCAGGTGCAGCGTGTCCTCGTGGGCCGGCGGGTTGATGCCGGCCAGCAGCATGGCCGCGCCTGGCACGTTGGCGCCCATGTCGCCGCTGGACTGGCGCACGGTGATGACGGATTCGCTGACATAGCGGTCGGCCGCGATCACGCCCAGGTACAGCCCGTAAAGAAGCACCGGGAGCCCGATCAGCAGCAGCTGAAGCCGTCGTGCGGACATCTTGAAGAGTCGACTCATACTGTGGCGGTCGCGGCGATGGTGACGGCGGCGGCGGCGGGGGACGCAGCCGGTGCGGTCTGGTAGGCCTTGATGCCCTCCTCGATGTCTTCATAGACGACGGCCCGCCCGTCCTGGATATGGACGACGACGTTGCAGAACTGGCGGATGTCGATCATGTTGTGGGAGGTGAGGATGACCTTGGAACGCTGCAGCTTTTCGCGCAACACGGCGGCGCTTTTGGTGCGGAAGCCGGCGTCGCCGACAGCCATCACCTCGTCGATCAGGAAGTAGTCGAAGTCGAAGGCCATGCTCAGACCGAAGGCGACACGAGAGCGCATGCCCGCAGAGAAGGAATTCACCGGCAGATCGAAGTAGTCGCCGATCTCGGCAAAGTCCTGGACATAGCGCACCCGCTCGCGCAACTCTGCGCCGTGCATGCCGTGGATGCGGCAGACGAACTGCACATTCTCGCGCGCCGACAGCGCGCCCTGGAAGCCGCCACCCAGGCCCACGGGAAAGGAGATGCGCGCGTCCGTGATCACCTCGCCGCGGTCGGGCGTGTCGATGCCGCCCAGCAGCCGCAGCAGGGTGGACTTGCCCGCGCCGTTGCGACCGATGAGGCCGATGTTGGCATCGGGCGGGAAGTTGAAGCTCAGGTCGCGAAAGACGTAACGACGGCCCTGTCGAGACGGGTAGGACTTGGTCAGCTGACGCAGTTCGATCATCTTGTGGTGCGGCTCAGCTGGCGATCAGGCGCCGGCGGTTGCCGTGGTACAGCGCCAGGGCCAGGGCCGCGGTCACCAGCGTCACCATCACCGGATAGGCCAGGTTCACACCGGGCGCCAGTGGGTACTGCGGGATGAAGGCATGGCGCGAGATCTCGATCAGATGCAGCAGAGGATTCCACAGCAGCCAGCGCAGGTACTCCATCGGCAACAGTTCGACGCGGAAGATCACCCCGCTGCTGAAGTACAGCGGCAGGAACATCATGCGGATGAACGACCGCAGCCGGGCGCGGTCGTGACCGACCACGGCAGCGAAGATCCCGAAGGCGGTGCCGAACAACACCAGCACGGCGTTGACCGCGATCATCTCCAGCGGCTGTTCAGGGATCACGTGGTAGCCGATCCAGCCCAGCGCGAACAGGGTCAGGCCGTACACCAGCAGATTCATCAAGGTCTCGACGATGGCCCGCGACAGCAGCGTGTCCAGCGGCTTGACCTGTCGGTAGGCGAACAGGCCGCGGTTGGCCTCGATGCCGTCCATCAGTCGCAGGGCCAGGTTCTGGAACAGAAAGAAGGGGATCAAGCCGGTGACGAGAAAGACGGGGATTTCCACCCCTGGAAACATGCTGCGTCCAACGAAGCCGAGCACAACCACCAGCACGATGGTGTGGGCCATCGGCTCGAACAGCGTCCAGATCGCGCCCACCCATTGCCCGCCCACCCGTGCCTTCATCTCGCGCAGCACCAGCGCGAAAAGCACTTCACGCTGGATCTCGAAGGGGCTGCGACGCCGGCGCGCCGGCCCGGCGGGGGTGGTGTTCATGGCGGCGGGCAGTGTAAGGCCGGTGCACGCGGTGGCCCCACGCGGTCGCCCGCCGTCGCCAGCGGCGGCACGCTGTTCCTGGACCAGGTGGGCGACATCCCGCTGCTGGCCCGGGTGGCGCCGCCATCGGCCGCGATCAGATCGACCCTGCCTTGGCGATGGCCCGGCCCGCGCGGATCGGCATCGCATCCACTCCGTCAGTACCGGCCCCTCGCCACACGCGCGTGCACAGCGCGCCGTCCCGCGCGCTTGGTCTTGATCGGGGTGGCGGCCAGGTGGATCGACGAGATGCGCTGACCCGCCATTGACAGGAGCAAACAGTTATTTTTCGATCTCGATTCGGATGCGCGCGTTTGGATCCCCTTCGGGCCTGGGCACCCAGTGAGCCGACGTCAGGGCCTCTATCCAAGCCCCCTCCGCGGCCTCGGGCGCTTCCTCGCGCCGCACACTGGCCCACGCGCTGCCCCGGTCGACCAGGTCTGTCGAACCGAGTCGCTCCGCCAGCCAGCCCTGCCGCACAGTCGGTTGCTGCACTCGGTCCATGACCAGACCCTCCAGGCCCTCGATACGGAGCTTGCGCATGCCGGCAAAGTCGTCTGCACTCCCATGCAGCGTGGCCCCGGACGGGTTTTTCGTCACCGCCTTGTCGGGCTCCACGGGCTGCGCACCCAGTGCCCTGGCCTGCCCAGTCCCAGAAGATGACGACCAGGCCGGGGCCTCGTCCGTGACGCTTGCGGCCGCGTTCGGCCTGAAGACACGAAGCATCCGTTCCAACCAACCGGCAGCAGCCGGCGCTGCCCGACGTTCTTCGCTCGCCTTGGACGCCCAGGGCTGCAGCGGGGTCGCGTCCTCGTCCGGTGCGGCACCCGCTGGCTCACCGTCTTGCGACGAGGTCGTCGAAAGGCTCAACTGGACTGACGGGACGGGTACGCCAGCGTCGTCCTCCAGCACCGCGTCAGGTGCGAAGGCCTCCATTTGCTCCAGCACGCCGGTGGAGTTCAGCGCGAGCGGGCTGACATTGACCAGGAAGCTCCGGCTGCCGGCCAAGGAAGGGCTGCCGTCATCGCTCACGCGCAGGAGCACCAGATGGCTGCCCGGGATGGCCGATGGCCAGTTGAGCACGCCGCTGGTGGCGTCCACGGTCATGCCCACCGGTGCGGTGTCGAGCTCGTAGGTCAGCCGGTCGCCCGGGCGCACGGCGTTGACCCGCACGTTGTCCAGACCGAAGGTTGCCGCGACACTGCCTGCCCCGCCGATGGCCAGTTGCGTGCCCGCACCCACGGCGGTAAAGCTGAACACCGCCTCGCCCGCGGCTTGGCCGAAATCGAGAACCTGCACGCCGTTGACCAGGAAACGCACCACGTGGCTGTTGCCACTGACGTCCGTGCGCACCAGGTAGGTCTTGCCCAACTCGGTGGCCAGGTTCTGGCGCACGAAGAAATTGGAGACGGCCACACCGGCACGTGCGTAGACCAGCGCCTCGTTCTGTACGCTGACCGTGAGGCCCGCATCCGCACTCCAGCCGGTAAGGCCCGCGCTGAAGTTGCCGTTGTTCACCGCCGGCAGGGCGATCGCCTGCGCGGTCACGTGATCGAGCCGGAACGCTGCCGTCGGGGAGTTGGTCCCGCCGAACGCAAGCTGCGTGCTCGTACCGGTGGCGGTGAACGTAAAGCTCGCCTTGCCAGAGGCCTGGCTGAAGGTCAGCGCCGTGGCCCCGTTGACCAGGAACCTTGCTGCGTGGGTGTTGCCAGCCACGTCGGCCTGCACCCGGTAGGTTTGTCCGACCTGCGTGGCCATCGTCTGGCGCACCAGGGAAGTCGCGATGGCAGCGTTGTTGCGTGCGTAGATCAACTCGCCGTTCTGCACGCTGGCCAGGACCCCTGTGTCGACGCTCCAGCCGCTCAAGTTGGTGGCGAAGTTGCCGTTGGACACCAGCGGCGTGACCACGTCGCGCACGTACACGTTGTCCAGCCTGAACGCGGCCGTCAGGGAATTGGTCCCGCCGAACGCAAGCTGCGTGCTCGTGCCGGTGGCGGTGAACGTAAAGCTGGCCTTGCCGGAGGCCTGGCTGAAGGTCAGCGCCGTGGCCCCGTTGACCAGGAACCGCGCCGCGTGGGTGTTGCCCGCCACGTCGGCCTGCACCCGGTAGGTTTGTCCGACCTG
>JBBSCX010000016.1:0-21297 GCA_038249905.1 Burkholderiales bacterium | reverse complement strand
GTGATGCCGCCGCGGCGCAGCGACGCGGTGCCGACGCCGCCCTTCATCGCATGCGCCATGCCGAACAGCTTGCCCACGGTGGCGCCGGCCCCGGCGCCGACATTGCCCTGAGCCGGTGGCGCCGTGCTGGCGGCCTCGCAGGCGGCGTGGCCGGTGAGGGCATCGGGCCGCAGGCTCGGGTCGCCCAGCCACAGGTCGAACAGCACGGCGGCCGGCACGATCGGCACGCGGATCGGTACACGGATCGGCGGGTGGATCGGCTCACGCATCGGCGGCCCTGCCGACGCGACCTGATTCGACGGCTGTACCGCCAGGCCATGCCCCCTCGCTTCCAGCCAGCGCATGACGCCGCCGGCAGCGTCCAGACCGAAGGCGCTGCCACCGGTCAGCAGCACCGCATGCACCTGCGACACCAGCGTGCCGGGCGCCAGCAGGTCGGTCTCGCGCGTGCCAGGGGCGCCGCCGCGCACCGCCACACCCCCGGTGGCGCCCTCGGGGCACAGCACGACGGTGCAGCCGCTCGGCCGCCCCGCCAGTTCGGCATGGCCGACGGCGATGCCGGCCACGTCGGTCAGCGCGCCGGGTGCAGGTGCGACTGCAGGTGCCGTTGCGAGTAACGGGCCAGGTGCGGCTGAGCCTACAGTTTCGGGCGCGCAGGCCGTCGGGTCGGCAATGGGTTCGACGGCTGGCGGGGACGGCATGCGCAGATTCTGCGCGAGCGCCTCAGGCAAACACGCCGGCCGTGTCCTGCATGCGCGCCGAGACCTCGCCCAGGTGGTGCAGGGTGTCGCCGTGGCTCAGCTCCAGCATGCTCAGGCGCTTGAAGTAGTGGCTGGCGATGTATTCGTCGGTGCAGGCGATGCCGCCGTGCAGTTGCACACACTGCTGGCCGACGAAGCGCATGCTGTGCCCGAGTTGCACCCGCGCCTGGCTGATGGCGCGGCGCCGTTGCGGCGCGGGCTCGCCCAGCTTGAGGGTCGCAAAGTAGCTCATCGAACGCGCCAATTCCAGCTGCATCTTCACGTCAGCGATGCGGTGGCGCAGGGCCTGGAAGGTGGCGATGGTCACGCCGAACTGCTTGCGCGTGTTCATGTAGTCGACCGTGATCTCTACCAGCCGGTCCATCAGGCCCACCGCCTCGGCGCAATGCGCGGCCAGCACGATGTCGACTGCGTGCTCCAGCACCGGCCAGCCGTCGGCCGTGATCAGGGCCGCAGGCGTCACCGCCAGCGTCAGGTCTGCCGCCCGCGCGCCGTCCTGCGTCGGGTAGCCGCGGACGTGCGCGGCACCCCGGGCCACCAGGAACAGGCCGATGCCGTCCGTGGCGTCGACGGCACCGTTGATGCGCGCCGGCACGATCCAGGCGTCGGCCTCGTCACCGGCCGGCACGACCACCTTCGTGCCCGTCAAGACCCAGCCGTCGCCGGTCTTCTGCGCCTTGGTGCCGACCTTGTGCAGCCGGTAGCGCACGCCCTGCTCCTGCAATGCCGGCACCACCAGCACCTCGCCTGAGGCCATGCGCGGCAGCCAGGCCGCCTTCAGGTCGGCCGGGGCGGCGGACAGCAGTGCCGGAGCCATCAATGCGGCTTCGGCCCAGGGGGCGTTGACCAGGCCGCGGCCCAGTTCCTCGGCCACCACCATGGCCTCGACCGGGCCGAAGCCCATGCCGTCTTGCGCCTCGGGCACGGCCAGCCCGGCCAGGCCGAGTTCGGCCATTTCGGCATAGACGTCGCGCGTGGCGCCGCCGGCCTTGGCGATGCCGTGGCGGCGCTCGAAGCCGAAGCCCTTGTCCACCCAGCGCCGCACGGCGTCGCGCAGCGCTTCCTGGTCGTCGGAGAAGTCGAAGTCCATGTCCTGCTCCTTCAGCTGCCCAGCACGGTCTGCGCGACGATGTTGCGCTGGACCTCGTTGCTGCCGCCGTAAATGGTCGTCTTGCGGGTATTGAAGTAGGTGCCGGCCACCGGCAGCAGGTTGGACGGCACGGCCATGTCGCCCTGCCAGCCTGCTTCCATGGCCTCGTAGACGAAGGGGCGAGCCAGCGGCCCGGCCACCAGCATCATCAGCTCAGAAAAGCGCTGCTGCACCTCGCTGCCGCGGATCTTCAGCAGGCCGGCCACGTCCAGGCTCTGCTTGCCGTTCTTTTCAGCCGAAAGCACGCGCAACACCATCATCTCCAGCGCGACGATGTCCACCTCCATCAACGCGATCTGGTCGCGCAGCCTCGGCTCGTCCCACACGCCTTCCTGCTGGGCCAGGCGCTTCAGGCGTTCAAGTTCGCGCTTGGAGCGGTTGACGTCGGCGATGTTGGTGCGTTCGTGCGCCAACAGGTGCTTGGCGTAGGTCCAGCCCTTGTTCTCTTCGCCGATCAGGTTCTCGGCCGGCACCTCGACGTTGTCGAACCAGACCTCGTTGACCTCGGGCTCACCGTCCATCAGCACGATGGGGCGCACGGTCACACCCGGGCTCTTCATGTCGATGAGCAGGAAGCTGATGCCGGTCTGCGGCTTGCCTTCACTGCTGGTGCGCACCAGGCAGAAGATCCATTCGCCGTACTGGCCCAGCGTGGTCCAGGTCTTCTGGCCGTTGACGATGTACTTGTGGCCTACACGTTCTGCCTTGCACTTCAGGCTGGCCAGGTCGCTGCCGGCGCCGGGTTCGCTGTAGCCCTGGCTCCACCACACCTCGCCGCTGGCGATGCCGGGCAGGAATCGCTGCTGCTGCTCGGCATTGCCGAAGGCCATGATGACCGGGGCCACCATCACCGGACCGAAAGGGATCACCCGCGGCGCGCCGGCCAGGGCGCACTCTTCCTCGAACAGGTGCTTCTGGATCGCATTCCAGCCCGGGCCGCCGAATTGCTTCGGCCAGCCCCAGCCCAGCCAGCCCTTGCTGCCCAGGATGCGGGCCCAACGCTGGTGGTCGTCGCGGTCCAGACGCAATGCGTTGTGCACCTTGTGGCTGATGTCGGCGGGCAGATTGGCCGCCACCCAGGCGCGGATCTCGGCGCGGAAGGCCAGTTCCTCGGCGGTGAAGTTCAGGTCCATGGTCTTGTCTCCTTGTGCATCGCCCACGGCGGCGGGGGCTGCGCGCAGGTTCGTGCCTGCGAACGGTCTTTTTAGCACGATCGTTCGATTCCGCCCTGTCGCTGCGGTGACAAGGCATCCCGCCATCGGGGGACGCGCCCCTGCGCCCGTGGCCTTCCATCCACGCCACGTGGGGTCAGCGCGCCTGCAGCCGCATCAGGTCGTTGTCGCGCCGCATCTGCAGGCGCGACAGGAAGCTGTTGCCCAGCAGCACCGTGGGCATGCCCGCGGGCAAGACCACGGCCTCGACCTGCGTCAATTCGATGCCGCCGACACGCACGCGGCCCAGGGTCAGTTTGGCCGCCTGCACCTCGCCATTGGCCGTGCCCATGCGCAATGGCTGGGCACGGCCCAGGTCCAGGCCCAGGCGGGCGGCGTCGTCGCGGCCGATGGCGATGTAAGTGGCGCCGGTATCGACCAGAAAGCGCACCGCGCGGCCGTTGATGGCGCCGTCGGCATGGAAGTGCCCGCCGGGGCCGGCACTGAGCACGATCTCGCGCAGCGCGGGCGCATCGGCCCCGGGCACGCCCAGGCGCAGCGGCGCACTGCCGGCGCGCAGGGCATAAGTCTGTCCCTCACGCTCGACGATGGCGTCGTCGCCAGCCCAGCGCAACATGCGCACCCCGGCAGCGCTGGCGCCCGGCGCCAGCACATGCGGCCGGCCCTCGATGACGAGCACCGCGCGATCGCCCATGCGGCCGCCGAGTTCGACTTGCGCCCACAGGGTGCCACTGAACGCCAGCGCGGCCAGGCCAAGCTTCGTGCCGCGCAAGCGGCTCTGCAGGGCCGCTGGCGGACGTCCCCCGTGGGGGGTAGCGAGCGCCACTTCAGTCGCGAAAGTTGTCGAACGTCAGCGGCAGCGCCGCCAGTTCCTTGCGCAGCAGGGCCATCGCGGCCTGCAGCTCGTCGCGCTTGGCGCCGGTGACGCGAACGGCATCGCCCTGGATCGCGCCCTGCACCTTCAACTTGCTGCCCTTCAGCAAAGTCTGGATCTTCTTGCCGTTCTCGGCGTCGATGCCGCTCTTCACCGGCGCCGGCAATTTGAGCTTGTCGCCACCCAGCTTGACCGGCTTGCCCGAGAAGTCGACGAAGCGGGCATCGACATTGCGCTTGCTCAAGCGCGCGATCAGCACGTCGCGCACCTGCTGGATCTGGAAGTCGCTGTCGGCATAGAGCATCAACTCACGCTCGTTGGCGCTCTTCTCGCTGAACTCGACCTTGGCGCTCGAGCCCTTGAAGTCGAAGCGGGTGCCGATTTCCTTGTTCGCCTGGTCGACGGCGTTGCGGAATTCGACCAGGTCGGGTTCGATGACGGTGTCGAAGCTGGGCATGTGCGGTCCGTAAAAGCAGCGAAAATTCTGCCATGCCCCCTTCGAGCCTGGCCCTGCAAGTGTCGCACCGCGCCAGCCTGCGTGACCACAACAGCTTCGGCCTGCCGGCTCTGGCCCAGACCCTGGTGCGCATCACCGGCGACGCCGATGTGCGGCGCGTGCTGGACCATCCGGAATGGGGCCGGGCGCCGAAGTTCGTGCTCGGTGGCGGCAGCAACATCATATTGACGCGCGACCTCGCCGCCGTGGTGCTGAAGGTCGAGGTCACAGGCCGGCGCCTGCTGCGCGAGGACGCCGATGCCTGGGTGCTGGAAGTCGGCGCCGGCGAGAACTGGCACGACATCGTGGCCTGGTCCGTGGCCAACGGCTTCCCGGGGCTGGAGAACCTGGCGCTGATCCCGGGCACCGTGGGCGCGTCGCCGGTGCAGAACATCGGCGCCTATGGCGTAGAACTGAAGGACCGCTTCGACAGCCTGGATGCCGTCGACCTGGTCACCGGCCGCAGCGTGACGCTCGACGCCGCGGCCTGCCAGTTCGGCTACCGTGACAGCGTCTTCAAGCACGATGGCTTCGGCGGCCTGGCCGGCAAGAGCCTGATCACGCGCGTTCGGTTTCGCTGCCCCAAGCCCTGGCAGCCGGTGCTCGGCTATCTCGACCTCGAACGCAAGATGGCCGAGAGCGGCAACCACACGCCCGACGCCCAGACCGTGTTCGACTGGGTCTGCGCCATCCGCCGCGCCAAGTTGCCCGACCCAGCGGTGATCGGCAATGCTGGCAGCTTCTTCAAGAACCCGATGGTCAGCGCCGAGCAGTGCCGCGACATCATCGGCCGCGACCCCGAGGTGGTGCACTACCCGCTGCCGGATGGCAATTGCAAACTCGCGGCCGGCTGGCTGATCGACGCCTGCGGCTGGAAGGGCAAGAGCGTCGGCCGCGCCGGCGTCTACGAGAAGCAGGCCCTGGTGCTGGTGAACCGCGGCGGGGCCACCGGCGCCGAAGTGGTGACGCTGGCGCGCGCCATCCAGGAAAGTGTGTACGGCCGCTTCGGCATCCGGCTGGAGCCCGAGCCGGTGATCGTTTGACGCGCTTGCGGTGTCGCGACGGCGGAGCCGGCCACAGCCTGCAACACCGACACCGACGCCGACGCCGACGCCGACGCCGACGCCAGCGCCAACGCCGACACCGACACCGACGCCGACGCCAGCGCCAGCGCCAGCGCCAGCGCCAGCGCGGGGTTTTCAGTCGGCCGTGGCCGCCGGCTCGGGCACCAGCCCGGCCTCTCGGGCGGCGGCACGGGTGGCTGTCAGCAGGTCCTCGTAACGCTGCACCAGGCGCGCAATTTCGTGGGCAGGCAGGTGGGCTGCGCCTTCGTGCAGCGCCTCCGCCGTGACGGCCAGCGCGGCCAGGCCCAGGTTCAGCGCCGCGCCGCGTGCGGCATGGGCGTTGATGCGCAGTTCCAGCGGCTGTGCGTCGCGAATGGCGGTGCGCAAGCGCTGCACGGTCTGCGGGCCCTGGGCCAGGAAGGCCTCGATCAGCGCCGCCAGCCGCTGTCGCGACATGGCCTGCAGCGCCATCTCGACGGCCGCGGTGTCGATCAGCATCGCCTGGCCGACCATCGGTGCCTTGGTCGACACCACATCGCGCGCAGCCCACGGCCCGGTGCCGGGCGCTGAATGCGCTGCGGCCACGCCGAACAGCCGGCGCAGCGCGGTGCTCAGCTTCTGCGGACTGACGGGCTTGGTCAGGAAGTCGTTCATGCCGGCAACCAGGCAGCGTTCGCGCGTCTCGTCGAAGGCGTCTGCCGTCAGCGCGACGATGGGCAGGGTCGACTTCTCGCGCGACGGCAGCGCACGGATGGCGCGCGTGGCGCTGACGCCGTCGAGCTGCGGCATGTGCAGGTCCATCAGCACGAGGTCGAAGTGCCGACGCTGCACCGCCGCCACGGCTTCTTCGCCGTTGGCCACGAACTCGGGGTGATGCCCCAGGTTCTCGAGCAGTGCGCCCATGTACTGGCGGTTGACCGGATGGTCTTCGGCCACCAGCACCTGCAGCGGGCGCTGCACCGCGCTCGGTTCGGTACGGGCGCCGGCTTCAATGGCCTGTTCCGGCGGCCGGGCCAGCGGCAGGTGCAAGGTGAAGCAGCTGCCTTCGTCCGGCCGGCTGCGCACGGTGACATCGCCGCCCATCAAGCGTGCCAGATTGCGCGAGATCTCCAGCCCCAGCCCGGTACCGCCCTGGCGGCGCGCGCGCGGGACTTCGCCTTGCGCGAACCGCTGGAAGAACTGGGCCACGGTGGCCTCGTCCATGCCGCTGCCGGTGTCGGTGACGACAAAGCGCAACTCGTCGCCGCCCTGGGCATCGCTGCCCATGCGCAGGTCGAGCACGACCACGCCGCGGTCGCTGAACTTGATGGCGTTGGACAGCAGGTTGAACAGGATCTGCTTGACCCGCGTGCCGTCCAGCAGCACCAGCTCAGGCACCTGCGGGTCGGCGTCCAGGTGCAGGGCCAGCGCCTTGGCCATGGCCGGCGGCCGCATCAGGGCCTCGACCTCACGCAGCAGGGTGCGCAGGTCCACCGCCGCCGGGCTCAGCGTCATGCGGCCCGATTCGAGCTGCGACATGTCGAGGATGCCATTGAGGATCGCCAGCAGGTGGTCGGCGGACTCGGTGGCGGTGCGCAGGTAATCGGTCTGGCGGGGTGACAGGCCGGTCTCGCGCAGGATCGACAGCATGCCCATCAGGCCATGGAAGGGCGTGCGGATCTCGTGGCTCATGTTGGCCAGGAAGACGCTCTTGGCCTCGCTGGCCGACTCTGCCGCCCGCCGCGCCAGGCGCAGTTGCGTCGCGGCCTCCTCCAGCGCGAGCCGGCGCTCGCGCAGCTGTCGCAATTGCCTCAGCGCGATGGCGGTGAAGCCTGTCGCCATCAGGGCCAGCGCCACCGTCAGTGCCAGGTCCAGGCGGGTGAAGTCGCGCAGCGACGCGTGCTGCGCCTGCACGCGCGCAGCCACCCCTCGGGCGGCACCCATCGACATGGCATGCACCGGGTCGCCCAGCACTTCCAGATCGGCCTGCAGGCGCCCAAGGAAGCCGGCGTCCAGCGCCTGCGTCGGCGCCGCGCCCAGGGCGGCATCGGCACGCTCGACGAAGCGACGCAGGTCCTGCACCGTCTGCAAGTTTTCGGCCTGCCCGCCCAGCAGGGCCTGCAGGCGATCGCCCCGCAGCAGATCGACACGGCTGACGAAGATGTCGTAGCGCAGCTGCAGCTCGGACGCGGCGGGGGCTTCACCGCCGGCGCCGTCAACTCCACCGCCACCGCCACTGGCGCCCAGGCGCTGCTGTGTGCGCCACCATTGTTCGCGCAGCCGCAGGTAGTCGGCCTCGGCCTCGTACACCATCAGCACGGCAAATTCGTCGGCATGGTGTGAAGCCTGACGCACCAAGCCGTACTGCCGCGCCTGCAGCACCACCACCAGCACCAGCAACATCATCATGGCCGCGCCAGCGATGCCCAGCGCCGACCAGCGCGGGCGTACCGGGCCTGCGGCCGTCACAGCACCTTGAGCGTCCGCAGCGGCCATACCGAACGGGTGGAAGAACGGTTGGAAGAACGGCTGCAAGAACAGTTGCAAGACAGGACGCTGTCCAGCGCGGCCTTGGCCGGCACGCCAGACGCCCTGCGCAACAGCGCCCGTCGGCCCCGGACAACGGGTGCAAAGTCGGGCAGACAGCGCAGTGGGCGGGGTGGGCGCGGTGGGCGCAGGGCGCTCGGCGGCATGCGCCGGATTCTAGGCGCCGCGCAGCATGTCTCCGAGGTCCAGACCGGTCAGCGACCGCAGCCCGCGCGCGAGCCAGAACATGAGTCCCATCATCATGACCATCGAGGGCAGGGCGATGAAGGGGTAGCTCAGCAGTGTCAGGCGACCCAGTTCCTGGTTGAAGGCTTCGGTGCCCGCCGGGCTGGTGACAAGCCAGCGCGCCAGCACGTAGTTGGCCACGGCCGAGAAGAAAAAGGTGCCGCCCAGCAGCAGGGTGCCGGTGCGCAAGCGCAGCTCGAAAGGCACGACGTTGCCGCGCGACTCCAGCGCGCGCTGCACCTTGTCGACATCGAACAGCTGCGGGTTGAAGACCAGCACGCGGATCAGCGGCCAGCGCGTCCAGTTCGAGCCCAGCACCGCCAGGCCGATGAGCCCGGGCACGGCGGCTTCCTTCACCGCCAGCCATTGCGGGTCGAGTTTCAGCAGCCCGATGCCGCCGGTCAGAAGGGTGCTGACGATGCCCAGAACGGCCAGCCAGTTCAGCTTGTGTCTGCGCACCAAGTCGCGGATGCCCCAGCCCACAGGAAAGGCCAGGGCCAGCAGCAGGGCGCCGATGGGCCCCAGGCGCTGTTCGCTGCTGAGCTGCATCAGCACCACCGCGGGCACGATGATGGTGATGCCGATCTCCAGCAGCGGGTTGCCTGCGGCTGGCGCGCCGGTCGCCGCCGGGCCATCAGATGCGGACTTGGATGCGGATTTGGATGCAGGCGCGGCGGCGCCGCGCGGGGGGGGATCGGAGGGCAGGGGTGCGGTCATCGGAGCGGACTGTGCCACGGCGGCGGCCAACCCACGGCGCGTCGGGCCGAAGTGCCGTGACGCCGGCCACGCTGGCCGGTCGCGGCGACGGGGCCGTGGCGGCCTGTCGTGACAGCCTGTCGTGACCGCCTATTGCAGGCGTGTGGCGCCGCGCAGTCGGGCCAGCTTGCCGGCATACAGCGAGCGCGATGCCAGCGTCGTGCTGTGTTCCACCGCCAGCGCAAGGTGGCGCGCGGCACGGGCGGGGTCGCCCAGCAGCGCATGGGCCTGGGCCAGCCCATGGTGCGACTCGGCCTGGTCGGGGTGGCGCCGCAGTTCGCTGGTGAAGTGGGCCAATGCGGCCTCGGGTTCGCCGCGCGCCAGTGCCGCCACGCCCAGATCGTGAAAGTGGAACGGCGGATACGGCTGCAGCGCCTGCAAACGCCGAAGCACGACATCGGCCTCGGCCGCGCGACCCTGGCGACCCAGGGTACTGACCAGATTGGACAGCGCAGTCGTGTTGTCCGCGTCCGCCGCCAGCAATTGGCGCAATGTCGCCTCGGCCGAGCCCAGCAGCCCGTGCCGCAGATAGACCACCGCCAGCGTGTTGGCGGCGGGCAGGAATCCGGGGTCGCTGTCGATGGCACCGCGCGCGGCCCAGTAGGCTTCGTCCGCTTGGCCGTCGGCCAGCCACTCGGCGGCGCGGTTGTTCATGTACATCGCCAGCAGGGTGCTTTCGGGGATCTCGTCGGCCTGCTGACGCCGGATGTCGGCGCCAGGCAGGAAGTCCACCACCAGCCAACCGCCGTCGGCGCCAAAGGTCTCTCGACGCAGGCCGCCCAGCATCAGATTGGCATGTCCACTGACGAAGGTGAGGTCGCCGCTGCGGCTGACGACCTCGGGCACCCGCACCGACTGGAAGCGCACCGGCAAGTCGAAGTGGCGCGCGAAGACGGCCGTCATGATGACCAGCGACAGGCAGTTGCCGGCGCGGTCGGCAAAGGCCTCGGCCGCGTTGCGCGTGGCCCCGGCGTCGTAGCGCAATTGCAATCCGCCGTGCTCGGGCAGGCGGTACAGCTGTTCGATCAAGGCACGGCGCGGGTCGGCACTGCGCATCAGCGGGGCCAGGCGCTGTTGTGCGTACTGGCGCATCTCGGGGCTGAGGTCGAACACCCGCGCCGGGTCCAGTGGGCGGGCCGGCGGCCGGAAGGCGTCGTCGTGCAGCGGCGGCGCGGATGCCATGGCGGGGCGGGGCGACTGGGCTGCACATCCGCACAACGAGACCACAACCAGCAGGGCAGCCACCCTGCGGGCCCATGAAACCGCGGCTGTCGCCCACTGCGTGGCCAACTTCAGCGCCAACTTCGTCGCCAGCTTCATCGCCGACCTCCGCCGTGGCCGGGCGCCAGGGAGCGCAGGCCGGTGAAGATGGTACGCCCGGCAATGGCAAGGTGCCAGGAAGCCTGCCAGGCAATGTGCCGGGCAACGTGCCCGGCAACGTACGGGGCAACGTACGGGGCAACGTACGGGGCAACGTACGGGGCAACATACGGGGCAACGTGCCTGCCTGCGTCGTCGCCGGCGCATCCTGAGCCGGCGCGGGGCCGCGGGCATACTCGCGGCCCGCCGACCTCCGCCCACCGCACGCGGCGATGCCATGCAACCACCACCGCCCCTGACCGTCCCGACCGACCTGCCCGCCCAGCTGGCCCGCACCGGCTGGGCCGTGCTGGACGCTGCCGCGCTGGCGCAACGGGTGTGTTTGCCGCCGACCCACTTCGACGCCTGGGCCCCGCTGTGGCACGACCTGCCGCCCGACCCCCATCTGCGCGACGGCGGCCGCTACCGGCGCCGGCGTCATGGCTGCTTCACGGTGCAGGGCGACGGTGTGCAGCCCGTGCCGCACCGGGCACATTGGCAGCCGGTCGAATACAACGCCCTGCATGGCGGCATCGAGCGCTGGTTCGAGCCGCTGTCGCCCGCATTGACCGCCGACCCAGGTTTCGCCGCGCTGCTGGCCGGCTTGGCCCGCGTCGCCGACGGGATGCGGCCGCCAGCGACCGAGGCCACGGCAATGTGGTTCGTCGAGGCCCACCCTTTTCGCATCGACACCACCGACGGCATCGGCCGGCCCACGCCCGAAGGTGCGCACCGCGATGGCGTCGACCTGGTGGCCGTGCTGTTGGTGGACCGCCACAACGTGAAGGGCGGCGAGACCCGGGTGTTCGACGCACAGGGCCCGCAGGGCGTGCGGTTCACCTTGCGCGAGCCTTTCAGCGTGCTGCTGCTGGACGACGAACGCGTGATCCACGAGAGCACGCCGATCCAGCCGGTCGACGCATCGGCGCCCGCCTGGCGCGACACCCTGGTGCTGACGTTCCGCCGCGGTGGCTTCCAGGGCCCGCCGCGGGTGTCGGCATGAACCTCGCGCCCCCGTAGTGAACGATCTCGCCATCCAGTTCGCCGACATCGAGGCCGCAGCTTCACGGCTGGCCGGTGTTGCCCATCGCACGCCCGTGCTGACCAGCAGCACCGCCGACTCACGCACCGGCGCGAAGGTGTACTTCAAGTGCGAGAACCTGCAGCGCATGGGCGCCTTCAAGTTTCGCGGCGCCTACAACGCGCTGGCCCGCTTCACCCCGGCGCAGCGGCAGGCGGGCGTGGTGGCCTTCTCTTCGGGCAACCACGCCCAGGCGGTGGCACTGTCGGCCCGGCTGCTGGGCATGCCCAGCGCCATCGTGATGCCGCAGGACGCGCCGCCGGCCAAGGTGGCGGCCACACGCGCCTACCAGGCGGGCGCGTCCCAGGCGGTCGCCAGATGCAGCGAGGTGATCCTGTACGACCGCTACAGCGAGGACCGCGAGGCCATCGGCCGCCGCCTGGCGGCCGAACGCGGCATGACCCTGATCCCGCCCTACGACCACGCCGACGTGATGGCAGGGCAGGGCACGGCCGCGCTGGAACTGTTGCAGCAGGTGCAGGCGATCGACGGCGGCGGCCTGGACGCATTGCTGGTGTGCGTGGGCGGCGGCGGGCTGATCAGTGGCTGCGCGGTCGCGGCCAAGGCACTGGCGCCCGGCATCCAGGTCTGGGGTGTCGAGCCCGCGGCCGGCAACGACGTGCAGCAGAGCCTGGCGGCCGGATGCATCGTGCACATCCCCACCCCCAACACCATCGCCGACGGCGCGCAGACCCAGCATGCGGGTGCGCTGACATTCCCCGTCATCCAGCGCCTGGTCAGCGGCGTGGTGACGGTGGACGACGCTGCGCTGGTGGACGCCATGCGCTTTTTTGCCGAGCGCATGAAGCTGGTGGTCGAGCCGACCGGGGCGCTGGGCGCGGCGGCATTGTTCACGCAGGGCCACGGCGGGCAGGCGGCGGCGGGCGGCTTGCCGGATCTGCGCGGCGCCCGCGTCGGCGTCATCGTCAGTGGCGGCAATGTCGATCTGCAGCGCTATGCGGCGCTGCTGAGTGCGGGCGTCCCCGCCTGATCGGCCGACTTGCAATACGACCTGCGATACGACTTGCAGGTCGACCGACCGGCCGCCCGAGCTGCGATCAGCGCGGCGCCACCGGCAGCGCCACCGGCACCGGCACCGCCACCGCCACCGGCACCGGCACCGGCACCTTCGCAAGGTGCTGCGAAGAAGTCACCCCCATCGACACGTAGATGCTGGTCAGCGCCTCGACGCCGATGGCGGCCGGCTCGACCCAGTCTTGCGGCACGTACATCAGGCCGCCGCCGACCGGCACGGGCGCCGTCGGCACCAGCACCGCCAGGCATCGGCGGCCGTTGACCCATACCGGCTGCGGACTGGACAGCAGGGCCAGCACCGAAACACTCCCGGCGTTTGCCGCCAGTGCATCCTGGCCATCGGCCGCGGCCCCGATTTGCCGGCCGCCGAAGTGACACCACACCGGCGTCATCGACCGCATGCCGCCGTCGCCTTCGGCCTCGCGCTGGCGCAGCAGTGCCACCAGTCGCTGTGCCATGTCATGCACCGTTCGCACCACCGGGATACGACCCAGCAGCGAGTTCAAGGCCGCCGCCAGGCCACGTTGCAGTCCCAGTTCGACGGCGGCGCCCAGCGCCACCAGCATCAGCCCCATCAACGCCACGCCCATCAGCCAGCCCACCAACTCCGAACCCGTCAGGCCCAGGCCCAGGCCCATGATCACCGAGCCGAAGGCGCTGCGGGGTCCGACCCAGCCCAGCAGCAGATCGATGGCCCACCAGAACAGGGTGAGCGTCAGGGCCAGTGGCAACGCGGCCAGCAGGCCGGTGACGAACAGGCGCAGCAAGCGGGCGCGGGTGAGGTGCATGACGCGGATTATCGGGACCGGGCCGTGAAGCCGGCGCCAGCCGGCGCCAGCATGAAGAATGGGGCGCTGCGTTAAGGTGCTGCCCGTCGTTCAACCCCGTTCCCGGAAACCGCATGGCCGACGCCCCCAGCACACCCACCAACCCGCCCCCTGCCGATGGCAGCGACAGCGCCAGGAAGCAGCGCGCGCAGATGGAGGCGCTGCTCGCCCGCCCCGCGGCCCAGTCCCGCGGCCACCTGGCCAGCACGGACGGGCCGCTGGACTACACGGTGCACGCTGCTTTCCTCCCGGTTGCGGGCGACGCTGCGAGCGGCGGCGAGCCCGAGGCCGCGGTGCTGACCACCGCCTACACATTGGAAGGCGCCGACCCGGCATCGCGCCCGGTCTGCTTCGCTTTCAACGGCGGGCCGGGCTCGGCCTCGATCTGGCTGCACCTGGGTGCCCTGGGGCCCAAGCGCGTCGTCGTGCCTGACGATGGCGCCATGGCCCCACCGCCGTACGCGGTGCAGGACAACCCCGAGAGCTGGCTGGCCTTCACCGACCTGGTGTTCATCGACCCGCCGCACACCGGCTGGTCCTTGACGGCCGGGGACGACGCGCGCAAGAAGATGCTGTCGGTAGATGGCGACGTGGCCGCGTTGGCCGAAGTCATGCGGCTGTGGCTGACACGGCACCGCCGCTGGGGCTCGCCCATCTACCTGTGCGGCGAAAGCTACGGCACCACCCGCGGCGCGGCGCTGACCGACAAATTGCAAGGCATGGGCATTGCCGTCAGCGGCGCCATCCTCGTCAGCCTGGCGATGGACCTGCAGAGTCTCGTGTTTGCACCCGCCAACGACCTGCCGTACGCGCTGTTTCTGCCGGCCTTCGCCAACGTGGCGCAGTTTCACGGCCTGCTGAAGGGGCCGCTGGCGGCATCGCCCGAAGCCGCGCGTGCCGCGGCCGAAGCCTTCGTCGACGAGGACTACGCCGCCGCGCTGCTGGCCGGTGCGCGCCTGGACCCGCGCCGCCGCAGCACCATCGCCCGCCGCGTGGCCGAACTGACCGGGCTGGACCGTGCGCTGGTGGAGGCGCAAGACCTGCGCATCAGCGACCAGACCTACTTCATGCAGGCACTGCGACACCGCGGGCAGGTGCTGGGCCGGCTCGACGCGCGCGGCACCGCGCCGCTGGCGGCGCAACAGGGCCACAGCTTCGAGTTCGACCCCGGCATGGAAGCCATCGTGCCGGCCTACACGATGGCGGCGATGGGCTGGTTCGCTGCGCTGGGCCTGGACCTGGACACGCCCTATCAGGTGCTGAACCGTGAGGTCCACAAGGGCTGGAACTGGCAGCGCGGCGAGTCCTCGCGCAACGGCTTTGCCAGCACCAGCCCCGACCTGGCGCTGGCCCTGCGCCGCAACAACCGTCTGCGCGTACTGGCCTGCAGCGGGCGCTACGACCTGGGCACGCCGTACAGCGCCAGCGACTGGTCGCTGGCGGGGCTGGACATCCCTGCGGCGGTGCGCGAACGCGTCACCCCACGCTACTACGACGCCGGGCACATGATGTACACGCGGCAGGCCGACCTGTCGCAAATGCGCGCCGACGTCGCGGCTTGGGTGGCGGGTTGAGGCCGGCCAGACTGTTCGGCACATGAACGGTGCCCCAACAACCGCGGCCGGCGCGTCGGCAGTGCGCGCGCTGCTGCTGACCGATGTCGTCGACAGCACCAAGTTGTCCGAGCGCATCGGCGACGCGGCGATGGCCCGGGTCTGGGCCGCGCACGACCGCGTCGCGCGCGACCTGCTGCCGCCCTGGCGCGGGCGCGAGATCGACAAGACCGACGGCATGCTGCTGCTGTTCGATGACGCGGCCGACGCGGTGCAGTACGCGCAGGCCTACCACGCCGGCCTGGCGTCCATCGCCGTGAGCCTGCCTTTCGATCTGCCTTGGGCGCTGCGCGCGCGGGCTGGCTTGCACGTCGGCCCGGTGATCCTGCGCGAAAACGCGCCCGACGACGTGCTCCGTGGCGCCAAGCCCCTGGAGGTCGACGGCATGGCCAAGCCGACGGCGGCACGGGTGATGTCGGTGGCACGCGGCTGGCAAACCCTGCTGACCCCCGAGGCCAGGGCGGCGCTGGGCACGGCGCTGGACGACCTGGGCCTGCCGCTGCAGTCGCACGGCTTCTGGGTACTCAAGGGCGTGGCCGAGCCGGTGGAGCTGTGCGAGGTCGGCCCCGACGCTGCGGCCTTTGCGCCCCCGCCCGATGGCGACAAGGCCTACCGCGTGCTGCAGGTGGCCGGGCGCTGGCTGCCGGTGCGGCAGATGCCGAACAACCTGCCCGAGCCGCCCAACGCCTTCATCGGCCGCGAACGGGAACTGGCCGACCTGCGGCAGCTGCTCGGCCAGAGCCGCCTGTTGACCCTGCTGGGCATGGGCGGCCTCGGCAAGACCCGCCTGAGCCTGCAGGTGGCAGCCGAGCAGATGGCCGAGTTCGCCGACGGCGTGTGGTTCCTGGACCTGGCGCCGCTGCGCGACGGCAGCCTGGTGCTGGCCGAGGCCGCCCAGGTGCTGGGCGTGCGCGAGGAACCGGGACGCCCGCTGTTGCAGACCTTGTGCGCCCAGCTCAAGTCGCAGCGCACGCTGATCATCCTGGACAACTGCGAACACCTGCTCAAACCCGCCGCGCAACTGGCGCAGGCGGTACTGAAGGCGGCGCCCGGCGTGCGCTTCATCGCCAGCAGCCGCGAGCCGCTGCGCATCAGCGGCGAGCGCAGCTACACCATCCAGCCGCTGCCCGTGCCGCGCGCTGGCGACGGTGTGGCGGCGCTGGCACGTTCGCCGGCGGTGCAGCTCTTCGTCGAGCGCGCGCAGGAACAACGGCCCGACTTTTCGCTGACCGAGGCCGAGGCCCCGGCCGTGGCCGAGCTGGTGGCGCGGCTGGAAGGCATACCGCTGGCGCTGGAACTGGCCGCGGCGCGGTTGCGCTCGATGACGGTCGCCGACATCAACCGCCGCCTGAAGAGCCGCTACAAATTGCTGACGGGCGGCAGCGTCGACCGCGACGAACGCCAGCAGACCCTGCGCGCTCTGGTCGACTGGTCCTACGATCTGCTGCAGCCAACCGAGCAGGCGGCATTGCAGCGCCTGGCGGTCTTTGCCGGCGGCCTGGACCTGGCGGCGGCCGAGGCCGTCTGCGCCGACGAGGAGGTCGAGCTCGACGACGTGATGGACCTGCTGGGCTCTCTGGTGGAGAAGTCACTGGTGGTGATGGAGCAGCGCGAGAGCGCGGGCCGCTACCGCCTGCTGGAAACCATCCGCGAATACGCGGCTGAGAAGTTGGCCGACTCGGGCGAGGACCGGGCCACGGCGGCGCGCCACTGCGAACACTACTTTGCCCTGTGCAAGCAGGGTCGCGACGGCATGCAGGGCCCGCAGCAGCGCCAGTGGCTGGACCGGCTGGACCTGGAGCAGGACAACCTGCGCGCCGCCATTGCGCTGGCGCAATCGGCCGACGCTGCCGTGGACCCCTTCGTGGCGCTGAAGATGGCGGTGGCGCTGCAGAACTACTGGGTCATGCGCGGCGGCGCGCGCGAGGGGCGGGCCGTCGTCAAGTCCATGCTGGGGCATCCGGCGGTGCAGGCCTCGGCGTTCGCCCGCGCGCATGCCTTGTATGTCGGTGCCGCTCTGGCCCTGACGCAGGGCGAAGGCCCCGAGGCGCTGGCCATGCTGCAGGACTGCCTGACCCTGCGCCGCGGCCTGGGCGCGGCGCGCGAGGTGGCGGCGACGCTGTCGACCCTGGCGGTGGCGCTGCGCGGCGGCGGCGACATCGACGCCGCGTTCGCAGCCGGTACCGAGGCCCTGGCCCTGTTCCGCCAGTGCGCGCACCCGGTGGGCGAGACCATCGCCATGCTGCAGCTGGGCGAGATCCAGGGCCAGCGCAGCCAGGCTGACGAGGCCCGCGCGCTGCTGAAGGGGGCGCTGGCCCTGGCACGCCGGGTCGGGCATGCCGAGTCGCAGGCCGAGGCCGAGCTGGTGCTGGGCGAACTGGCTGCAGAGGGGGGCGACGACGCCACAGCCGAGGCGCACTTCGCACGCTCGCTGGCGGTTGCCGTGCCGGCCGGTGACCGCCGCGGCGAAGCGCACGCGCGCTGGGCCCGGGGTGCACTGGCGTTGCGAGCGGGGCGCATCGACGACGCGCTGGCGCTGCTGCACCCGGCGCTGGCCGCCTTCGACGACTTCGGCATGCGTGCGTCGTGGGTGGGCTGTGTCGAGGACCTGGCCCGAGCTGCGCACGCGTTGGCTCAGCCGGGGCGTGCGGCCGGCCTGCTGGCCGCCGCCGCAAGGCTGCGCGAAGACGCCCACCTGCCGCTGCTGCCGCGCTCCCGCGGCGCCTACCAGCAGCTGGAGCAGGCCTTGCGCACGGCACTGGGCGACGCACCGTTCGACGCCGCGCACGCGCAGGGCCGGGCCTGGGCCCAGTCCGAGGCGCAGCAGCGCGCGCTCGCGACGGTATGAACCGCCGGCGGCGGCGCCTGAAGCCGCGCCGCCGAACGCGCCCTCAGCTGGCGTTTGCCCGGCGCGCCCGGGCGGCGATGCCGGCCATCAGGCCCAGCGCTGTCAGCGCCAGCGCCAGCGCGCCGGGTTCGGGCACGGTGTTCGTCAACGGCGCGCTGATCGACGTGCTCTGGCCGATGACGCGGCCCTGTTCGTCCAGCCGCGTGCCCAGCGCGTTGCCGTTGCCGTCAGTAAACTTCGGCGTGCTGATGTCGGTGCTGGTGTAGGTCACCAGAAACTGTTCCAGGCCGACGATGCTGGCGGGAATGTCGGGATCGGCAGGGACGATCGGGTTGGCCAGGCTAGAACGACAGTCTTGGCAGATGAGCGTGGTGCCGAAGGGATTCAGGCCGAAGAGAAACGCGTTGCCCTCGGCCGCTTCGGGGACAGAAAACGGCGGCAGTCCGCCGAAGAAGGTCAGCAAGCCCGCCGAGAACGTTGTGCCGAAGCCGACCACGGCCCCGCCCTCGACCCGCACCTGGCTCAGCCCACCAAAGTTGCCGTCGCCGAGGTTGAAGGTGCCGCTGTTGAAGCCGGGCCCTGCCACGATGTTCGAAAACACCAGATCCAGGCTGGTGATGGTGCTGCCGGCGCAGGGTGTGGCCACCGTGCTGTAGATGCCGTCGGCCAGGTTGGTGCAGGCCAGCGGCACCTGGAAGCTGCCAATGGCGCGGTAGGCCAGGTTGGGCAGGAAGGCGCCGAAGGGCGGATCCCATTCGCCCGTCACCAGCACGGCGTGGGCGGTGAGGGGCAGACCCAGGGCCAGCCCGAGGCAGGCGGCCCAGCGGCGCAGCGGAAACAGCGTTGACATTTGGAAGAGTCCGGAACGTTGCATGGGGTGGAATGCGAGTGCGCCACCAACCCCCAAAGTTTGAGGCATCGGCGGGGCGGCCCGCCGCCTGCGCACCCCCAAGGCCGGGGGTGCGCGCGGGCCAGCGCGTGGCGGTCGATGGCCGCGGTGCACGCCCCTTCGGAGGGCCTGTGCAGTCAGCGGCTGACTCGGCTACAGCGGCTAAAGCAGCCGCTGCAGGTCGGGCCGGTGGCGTTCCAACGATGTGCACAGCGCCGCATCGTCACGGCCGAAGGTGAAGTCGGCAAAGTCGAAGCCAGGGCCCACGGTAGCGCCGACGTAGGCGAAACCGGCTTCGGTGTCGTTCGCGCCGGCCAGCGGCTCGGCCGCCTGCCACCAGCCCGCGGGCACCACGTGGCGCGGGCGGTGGCCATGGGCATCGACCGGGCCCAGATCGACGCAGATGAAGGCCGACCCGTCAGGCGGCGCCAGCCACAGCCGCAGGCCGTCACCTTCCAGCAGGTGCCAGACCTCGTCGGACCGCACCCGGTGCCAGGCCGAGAACTGACCGGCAGCCAGCACGAAGTCGATGGTGGTCAGGGCCCGCCGTGGCGGGCGGCCGTCTGCGGTCTGTACCGCCTGGGGTGAGCGGAAGACCTCGCCGTACCAGCCGCCTTCGGGGTGGGGCTGCAGACTCAGGGCCTGTACCAGGGCAGCGGCGCGCGGGTGCATGTTCATGCCTGGCGCACGTCGGTGATCGCGCACTGGCCGAAGTCGGCGCGGTCCAGCAGCCGCAGCACCTTCGTCGCGGCCTGGGCCGGGCTGTCGAGCAGACCGCCGGCTTGCAGGCCGACAAAGCGCGAGTGTTCGGCAAACAGCGCCGGGTCGGCGGCGCGCAGCTGCACCTGCATGTCGGTGTCGATCACGCCCGGCGCCATCGATGCCACCCTGGCGCCATGCGGCGTCGCGGCCTCTTCCAGCGCCAAGGCACGCGCCAGGTGGTCCATGCCCGCCTTGGCCGCGCAGTAGCTGGCGCTGCCGGCCATGGCGCTGCGGCCCAGGCCCGAGCTGATGAAGAGCAGCTTGCGCGGCACGGCGGCCGATGCCCAGGCGGTCGTGGCGTGCAGGAAGGCCGCGCTCAGCACCAACGGCGCCTCCAGGCCGACACGCAGGGCACGGGCGAGTTCGGCGTCTTCGTCTGCCGTGTAGGCCGACAGTGGCGCCAGCGTCGAGATCACGCCGGCGTTGTGGATCAGCGTGACTGAGGCCAGCGTCAGTGGGTCGATGCCGGCCAGCCAGGCGCGCAGGCGCCGGGCCAAGGGGCCGGGTTCAGCCAGATCGGCCTGCCAGTCCTCGTGCACTGCGCCTTCGGGCACGGGCAGCACGGTGGCGCTGCGAGAGATCGTCAGCAGGCGGTGGCCGGCCTGCAGCCGCTGCTGCGCCATGGCGTGGCCGAGGCCGCGCGAGGCGCCGGTGATCAGGGTGAGGTGCTGTGGCATGCGATGCAGAAGCGCTTTGACATGGCAGTGCAGGATAGCGGCAGCGGCCTGCACTGCGTGCCGGGCAGTCAGAACGGCGCGGGACTGTGGAAACGGCAGTCGCCGCCGTGCAGCGGGTGTGCGAAGCCCAGCATCGTGGCGTGCAGCAGCAGGCGCGGCGTCGGCTTGTCTGTTGGGCTGTTGAGCGGGACGTCGCTCGGGTCGTCACTCGGGTCGTCGTTCCGGTCGTCACGCGGGTCGTCACTCGAGACGTCACGCGGGAGGTAGGCCGGGCCGTACAGCGCGTCGCCGACGATCGAGTGGCCGATGGCGGCCAGGTGCACGCGCAATTGGTGCGTGCGGCCGGTGACCGGTTGCAAGGCCAGGCGCGTGCCGGTCGCAGCGCCTGCCGCGCCCGTGCCGGCCCGCCGTTGCAGCACCCGCCATCGCGTGATGGCCGGCTTGCCTTGTTCGTGGTCCACCCGCTGGCGTGGCCGATGGGGCCAGTCGGCGCCGATGGGCAATTCGATGACGCCGCTGTCGCCCGCGATGTCGCCGTGCACCACGGCGATGTACTGCTTGTCGATGGCGCGGGCCTCGAACATCGCACTCAGTCGCCGTTGCATGTCGGCACCACGCGCAAACAGCATCAGGCCCGAAGTCGCCATGTCCAGCCGGTGCACCACCAGCGCGTCGGGCAGGGCCGCCTGAACGCGTCCGGCCAGATGCTGCTGCCCGGCCACGCCGCGACCCGGCACTGCGAGCAGGCCGGCCGGCTTGTCGACGACGATGAAGCTCGCCTCCACATGCAGCAGACGCAGCGTGGCGTCGGTGTGTGGCAACAGATTCACCGCGCCATGATCGCAGCCGCAGTGGCCGCGGCACGACGCCGCCGATGTGAATCTTCACCCGCCCCTTGACGACCCCCGTGGTACAGGCGCACATTCGCGCCCTCGTTCGATCCACCCGGCGAACGCGTCAACCTGACGCTCCCGCCACACCGACAGGAGGCTCCCATGGCGACGCTTGATCTTGCCCCCCTGTCGGCCCCCGCCGTCTGAGCCGCCGCTCACACTGATCCCCGCTGCCGCGCATCCTGTGCGGCACAAGCACCACGCTCAGCGCGAGGTGTCCGTTTCGGGTCTGTGCCGCCGCGTCCACCGGTCGCGGCCGACTTCCTTCCCCTGCTGATCCTTTCGGGCC
>JBBSCX010000015.1:0-21950 GCA_038249905.1 Burkholderiales bacterium | reverse complement strand
GCGATCGGCGGCCTCGTCTACTGGAACGTGCTGCGCGAGACCGAGGCGCTGTTCGACTACCAGATGCGCCAGATGGCGCTGTCGCTGCGCGACCAGGGCGAGATCGGCGTGCAGCCGGTCGACAGCGACGAAGGCTTCGACTATGTGGTGCAGATCTGGACTGCCGACGGTCGATCGATCTACGCCACCAGCCGCTACAGCGCGCTGCCCTCGCGTGCGGTGCTCGGCTTTGCCGACATCGAGGTGCAGGGTGTGCTGTGGCGCACCTACAGCGTGGCCACGCGCGAGCGCGTGATCCAGGTGGCGCAGCCGAGCGCCGTGCGCCGCCAACTCGCCGCTCGGGCGGCGCTGCGCAGCGTGACGCCGCTGGCGGCGATCGCGCCGCTGCTCGCCATCGTGATGGCGTGGCTGTTGAGCGTGGCGCTGCGCCCGCTGGCGCGCATTGCCAGCGAGGTGCGCGCGCGCGACGCCGAGTCGCTGGCCTTGCTGCCGATGCACGGGCTGCCCGACGAAGTGTCGCCGCTGGTCGGCGCGCTGAACCGGATGCTGCAAAGGCTGGCGCAGGCCTTCGGCGCGCAGCGTGCCTTCGTCGCGGATGCGGCGCACGAACTGCGTTCACCGCTGACGGCGCTCAGGCTGCAGATCGACGCCCTGCGCAGCGCCGACGACGAGGCTTCACGCGGCGCCGCGATCGAGTCGCTGCGCCGCGGCGTCGAACGCGCGGTGCGCCTGGTCGAGCAGTTGCTGACCCTGGCGCGCAGCGAGCGCGGCGCGCCCGTCGCGCCGCGCCGACGTGTCGATCTGAGCGAACTGGTGCGGCAGGTGGTTGCCGACACCGCCCCCGCAGCGATCGCCCGCGGCAGCGATTTCGAACTCGATGCCGAAGCCCTTGTCGAGCTCGACGGCGACCCCGCGGCGCTGACCGCATTGGCACGCAACCTGGCCGAGAACGCAGTGCTTCACGCGCCCGCTGGAGCGCTGGTGCGCGTGAGCGTGCACCGCGAGAAAGGCGTGCCGGTGCTGAGCTTCGACGACACCGGCCCGGGCATTGCCAAGCCTGAACGCGAGCGGGTGTTCGATCGCTTCTACCGGCAGGGCGGCGGCGGCGCGGACGGCTCTGGTCTGGGCCTGGCGATCGTTCGCAGCGTGGCCGAAAGGCACGGCGCGACGGTCACGCTCGGCGACTCCGCTCTCGGCGGCTTGCGTGTCGTGGTGCGCTTCGGTGGCAACTCGGCGCAGACTTGACTTCCGCCTCGTCCATGCGGTCACTCCGGACATCGGCGCGCCGTTGGACCGCCGCGAGAAGGATCATGCCCATGACCGGGCAAGCAGCCATGGATGTCGAAACTGCCCGAGCGATGCGCAGCCCGGCGCTTTCGTACACAGACCGCGTGCCACGGCGTCCAGAATGATGGTTCCATCAGCCACAAGGAGATCACCATGCGGCGCCGTCAAATCGCACTGAGAGCCCGCGTCGCCGGACTGCTCGCATTGGGCCTTGCCGGGTACGGCACCACGGCCAACGCAAACGAATTGGTCTACGAGGCATTACTGACCGGCGTACAGGAGGCGCCTCCCGTGTCGACCGCGGGCCGTGGTACCGCGGTGGCCAGGCTCAATCCCCAGACCAACGCGCTGAGCTACAACGTCAGCTTCGAACGGCTCACGACTGCAGCGACCGGTGCGCACATCCACGGCCCTGCCCCCGCTGGCCAGAATGCAGGCGTGTTGTTTCCGCTGACCGGCAATCTCGCTGCACCGCCGCTGACGGGACAGGCCACACTGACGCCTGAGCAAGTGCGCCAGCTCGCGGCCGGTGTGATGTACGTGAACATCCATACCGGCCAGAACCCATCCGGCGAGATCCGCGGGCAGCTGCGCCTCAAGTGAGGCTGTCGCGGCGCCGCAACCGGCGCCGTTGCCATTGCCATTGCCATTGCGGCGATTGAGCCCGTTGGAACGTCACTGTTCGGCCCCGCCTTAACTTTCGCCTCACCTACCCTTCATCGAGGCCTCACTTCAGTCGCTTATCTTCGGTGTGTCTACCTCACCCAAGGAAGTGTCCATGAAGCGCAAACCTGTCGTCGCTGCCATTGCCGTTGCTGCCATTGCCGTGCTCGGCAGTGCGGGCGCGATCGAGACCTGGAAACCTCAGGCTGTCACCGTGGCCGCAGCCTCGGTGATGCCAGCGACGGCGCCGGCACGGTTCGTTCAGGGCACAAATGCCGCGCCCAACTACCGGGCCATCGTCGAGCAGGCCGGCCCGGCCGTGGTCGGGATCACGGTCGAGCGCAACCAGCGCACGGCCAGCGACGAGACGAGCGATCCGCGAGAGAGTGGCCACAGGCGCGCGCCGCGCAACCTGCCCCCGGAGTTCGAGCAGTTCTTCCGCGGCCTGCCGCCGGGCGCCGAACGCGGCCCGGGTCCGCGTGACGAAGAAGGCCCGATGCAACGCGGCATGGGTTCGGGCTTCATCGTCAGCGCCGACGGCCTGATCCTCACCAACGCGCATGTGGTCGGCGACGCCAAGGAAGTCAACGTCAAGCTGCAAGACCGTCGCGAGTTCACGGCCAAGGTGCTGGGCGTCGACCCGACCACCGACGTGGCGGTGCTGCGCATCGACGCCAAAGGCCTGCCCGTGGTGCGCCTGGGCGACCCGCGGCAGCTGCATGTGGGCGACCCGGTGCTGGCCATCGGCTCGCCGTTCGGCTTCGAGCAGACTGCGACTCAAGGCATCGTCAGCGCCAAGGGCCGCTCGCTGCCCGGTGGCGCTTACGTGCCGTTCATCCAGACCGATGCCGCGGTCAACCCCGGCAATTCGGGCGGGCCGCTGTTCGATGGCAACGGCGCGGTGGTCGGCATCAACTCGCAGATCTATTCGCGCACAGGCGGCTACCAGGGTCTGGCATTCGCCATCCCGATCAACGTGGCGCTGAAAGTCAAGGACCAGATCGTCGCCACCGGCCGTGCATCGCACGCCCAACTCGGGGTCACGATCCAGGACGTGAACCAGACGCTGGCGCAGTCCTTCGGCCTGAAATCGCCCGATGGTGCGCTGGTGTCGAGCGTGGCGCCCGACAGCGCCGCCGCCAAGGCCGGGCTCGAGCCGGGCGACGTCATCACGCAGTTGAACGGCGAGGCGGTGGTGCGATCGGGCGACCTGTCAAGCCGCGTCGGCATGTTCGATCCGGGCACCGAAGTGAAGTTGACGGTGTGGCGCGACAAGGCCAGCCAAGAACTCACCGCCAAGCTCGGGCAAGCAGGCGGGAATGAGCGCGCCGCAGCCGTTCCGGCAGCCGCCGAGGGCGGGCGGCTGGGGCTGGCGCTCGAGGCCAACCCGGGCGGCTCCGGGCTGGTGGTGCAGAGCGTGAGCGGCCCGGCGAAACGGGCCGGCATCCAGCGCGGCGACGTGCTGCTCGCGGTCAACGGCCAGGCCGTGCAGTCGATCGAGCAGGTGCAGAAGACGCTCGACGGCAAGCCGGGCAGCGTCGCGCTGCTGATCGAACGCGACGGCAGTCGCATCTTCGTGCCGGTGAAGATCGGCTGAACAATGCGCCTGCCAAGTGCTCGGCCCGTGAAAGATCCGGGCTGGCACACCGACGCGATGCGCTCGGCTCTCTGCGCCTGCTGCCGACGGGCTTGAGCCCACCCGAGCGTGCGGCCAACCAGGTCGAGAAAGGCCAATGGCTCTTCCTGCCCGTCCAGCTTGGTGCTCCCGAGATTGGTCTTTGCATTGCGTCGGTGAATTGATTCACTTACAGTGCCAGAATTCAAGGGAGATCTTTCCCCATGGCAACCTCACAAGGTGATCACATGCTGGACAGCCTCAATAACCCCTATGTTCTGGCCGCAGGCCGAGTTCTTCTGGTGCTGATCTATTTCATCGGCGGTTTCGGTCTTCTGAGTGGAAACGTCCCGATCGACTATGCGGCGTCGAAAGGCCTGCCGGCGTTCGCTGTCTGGATCGGCTTTGCGATCAAGCTGTTCGGCGGATTTGCCGTCATCATCGGCTATCAGACCCGCATCGCCGCATGCCTGCTGATCCTGTTCACCCTTGGCACCGCCTTCATCTTCCATCCGTTCTGGGTCGAGGGCGAGTGGAATACGTTCTGGAAAGAGATCTCGATGATCGGGGGACTGCTGGTGGTTGCAGCGGTCGGAGCAGGGAGTTTGAGCGTCGACGGCCGGCTCGGACACGCACGAGTCCGGGAAAACTGATTTCCCCATCCTGATAGCGCCGGCTGCGTGACGCGGGTGCGCTGGCCGCGCAGATTTTCGGGAACGTGAATTGCCCCCGTACAACCAACTTCCAGGGGGTTGTATGACTACTGCTTATCGTGATGGCGCTTCCGCAGATCGCCGTTTGGGTCCAGTGCTGCTGCCCCGGCTGGGTGCGATGGCTGTCGCATCGATCGTGGCCGCCCTTGTGTTTGCCATGATGGAGATGGCGCTGGTCGCCGTGGTGATGGGGCAACCCTGGTACGGGCCACTGCACATGATCGCTGCAATCGGTATGGGCAAAGACGGCGTGCTTCCGCCGCCCGCGTCGTTCGACATGGGTGTGGCCGCCATCGCCATGGTCATTCACGTCTTGATGGCGCTCTTCCTCGGGCTTGTGCTGTCGACCATCTTGCTCGCCTTTCGCAGTTCCCTGGCCTGGATCATCGGCCTGTTATTCGGCATTGCGTTGTATTTCATCAATTTCTACGGCTTCACCGCGCTCTTCCCGTGGTTCGCCGAAGCGCGTGGATGGATCGGCTTCGTCTCGCATGCGGCCTTCGGACTGGTCCTGGCGCTGATCTACCGAGCCATGGACACGCGCCATTCGGTGGACACGTCGACCGCGTCGCGTCCGTGACGCAGTCCCAGGGACTGGATTGACTTTGCCTGCCTTCATCGTCGAGCGCTGTTCGCTGGTCGCCTCACAGGGGCCAGTCGGCAAAAACTGCCGTAGTGCTTGCAAATTGAATGCGAGCTCGCTCCCCTTCGCCCTCACGGGGCCGGGGTCACGCGCCACAGCGTGTTTGACAGATCGTCGGCAACGATGAGGGCGCCGCGCGGATCCACACTCACGCCAACGGGACGGCCACGGGTCTTGCCGTCAGTGCCGCGGAAGCCGGACACGAAGTCGATCGGCGCGCCGGCCGGGCGGCCTTCGCGGAACGGCACGAACACCACCTTGTAGCCCACCGGGTTCTTCCGGTTCCAGCTGCCGTGCTCGCCGACGAAGACACCGTCCACGAATTCACCGCCCATTGCAGGCGTGGAGAAGGCCACACCCAACGCTGCTACGTGTGAGCCCAGCGCGTAGTCGGGGACGAGGGCAGCGGCAACTTTCTGCGGATCCTGGGGCCGCACACGGGGGTCCACGTTCTGACCCCAGTAGCTGTACGGCCAGCCGTAGAACGCACCCTCGCGCACGGAGGTGAGGTAATCGGGCGGAAGGTTCGGACCAAGTTCATCGCGCTCGTTGACCACCGCCCACAATTGGCCCGTGCCAGGCTGGATGGCAAGCGCGGTGGGATTGCGCAGGCCGGTGGCATAAGGCTTGTGCGCGCCCGTCTGGGCATCCACCTGCCACACCATCGCCCGGCCTACCTCGGCAATCATGCCGCGCTCGGTGATGTTGCTGTTGGAGCCGATGCCCACGTAGAGAAAGCGCCCATCCGCGCTGGCGGTCAGCGCCTTGGTCCAGTGGTGATTTATCGTCGATGGCAGGTCGGTGACCTTGACCGGCGCCCCAATCGCCCGCGTCTGGCCATCGGTGTAATCGAAACGCACCAACGCATCCTGGTTGGCCACGTAGAGCTGGTTTCCGATCAGTGCGAGTCCGTAGGGCGCATTGAGGTCTTCGGCAAAGACCGAGCGGTTCTCGTAGATGCCGTCGCCGTCTCCGTCGCGCAGCAAGGTCAAGCGGTCGCCGCCCTTCACCGAACTGTTGCCCTGGGCCTTGATGTAGCCGGCAATTACGTCCTTCGGGGTGAGCTTCGGCGCACCGCCACCCTTGCCTTCGGCGACCAGGATGTCGCCATTGGGAAGCACCAGCGACTGGCGTGGAATCCGCAGATCGGTGGCAATGGCCGCGATCACATAACCCCGTGGCACCGTCGGCCGCTGATCGCCCCACTGTGCCGGATTGGCAATGCCCATGCTGGGGAGCAGTCCGCGTTGCTGCTCGGGCAGCACCGGTTGGGGGCCGACATCCGCCGCTCCGTCCTGCGCCAGTTTTGCATCGTTGCCGCAGGCGGCCAGCAGGACCGAAAGACCGGCCACTTCCCATAACGCCGGCCGCTTCATGACACATCTCCCACGCGAAGGTTGGACAAACCGATCCATGCCGCCGCGCCGGCAAGCAACAGAACGATGACCGACAGGATAAATCCTTCAGGCATCGCAGCCCACGCATCCTTTGCATGGACCAGCGCATTGATGAAACCCAGCACCCAGGCTGCCAACAGCAGGCCGCAATACAAGAGATAGCCGCTCCCACGCCGATCGGCGTGGCGCAGGCCCACCAGCGCGAACACCATCACGACGCCGCCGAAAGCAAGTCCAGCGGCGATCAACCACGAAGCGAAGTTGGTCCACTGCACCTGGTAACTCATGGCATAAGCCAGATCACTCAGCAATGCGCCCAGAAACAGTGTCACGGTCGCGGAAACAAGGAACGCGTTAACCGGGTGCAACGGCCTTGGGCGAGGTCGATCGACGGTGGCATCCAAAGATGGCTCTCCTGGTGGCGAATCTGACAATTTACATTGGCTTGGTACAGCCTGATCAGCTGCAGCCTGATCAGCTGCAGGCTGATCACACTGAGCTGGTACAGCCTGATCGACGATGGCGGCGGTGTGGTGGCGTGTCTGTGCGGTACTGCGCATTTCAAGCCGAAGTGCTGCTGCGCCGCTTCGGGCAGGATCCGGCCACCGCCGCTTCGATCATCCTGACCACGGTGACCGATGGGGTGGGCTTCTTCTCGTTCCTGGGCATTGCAGCCTTGTTGGCGCCGTGGCTGGGGCAAAGCCTCGGCTGAAGCGGCATGTGCCGTGGGCCGGCCATGCCGCGGCGGCAATGCACCGGACAAACGCACCGGATAAATGCGCCAGATAAGTGCGCCGGAAATACGCGTCGCGTCGATTGGTGGCGCCGCGATATAGGCACGCTGTGGCGGCTTGTCGAGGGATGCCATCCAGGCTCAACAACCCGTCCACGCCGATGCGCTGGGCCCACACCAGTGCCTCGTGGACTCCGATGCCGATGTCCAAGTCGAAGCGCCGGCTCGGCTTGCGCGTGTAATTCGGCGTGCGGCAATGCTGCGATCAGTCGATAGGCCTCGTCGATCAGTCGTTGTAGCGCGGCGTCGATCTCCAATCCAGCGCGGGTCATGGCTTCGCACTCAATGCAGCCATTGATGCCCAGGCGATGGCGCCTGGTCCAGGGCTCCTGGCAGCCACCCCGAGTGAGCAGAGGTGGCAAGCGGCATTGCCGCGCAATTGGCAAAGCCACAGGGGCATTGAACTGGCAAGGAGCATCACGCAGCCGGCTTGATGGCCATTCGCGCCAGCGCATCCGCTTCCCGCCGGCGGCGGCGCAGCAGCCAGTACACGGCCGGGACGACGAACATCGACAACAGCGGCGCGCTCAGCATGCCGCCGACCATCGGCGCGGCGATGCGCTGCATGACTTCACTGCCGGTGCCGCCGCCCCAGAACAGCGGCAGCAGGCCGGCGACGATCACCGCCACCGTCATCGCCTTCGGCCGCACGCGCAGCACCGCACCTTCGCGGATGGCGTCGAGCAGGCTGGCATCGCTGTCGTCGCCGCGGTCCAGCCGGGCCTGCCACGCCTGCTTCAGGTACAGCAGCATGATGACGCCGAACTCGGCCGCCACGCCCGCCAGCGCGATGAAGCCGACGGCGCTGGCCACCGACAGGTTGTGCCCCAGCGCCCACAGCATCCAGATGCCGCCAATGCCGGCAAAAGGCAGCGTTGCCATGATCAGCACGGCCTCGTCGACGCGCCGGAACGTCAGGTACAGCAGCACGAAGATGATCGCGAGGGTGAAGGGCACGACCACCTTCAGGCGCGCTGTGGCGCGCTCGAGAAACTCGAACTGCCCCGACCATGCGATCGAGTAGCCGGGTGGCAGCGCCACCTGATCGGCGACGGCGCGCTGCATGTCGAGCACCGCGCCGCGCAGGTCGCGGTCGCGGATGTCGACGTAGACGAAGCCGGCGGGCCGCGCGTCCTCGCTGCGCAGCATGGGCGGCCCGCCGGTCACGCGCAGGTCGGCCACGTCCGACAGCACCAGCCGCTGCCCACGCGGCGACACGATGGGCAGCGCGTGCAATGCGGACAAGGAGTCGCGAAATTCGCGCGGGTAGCGCAGGTTGATCGGAAAACGCTGCAGCCCCTCGACGGTCTCGCCAATGTTCATGCCGCCCACCGCGCCGGCAATCACGTCCTGCACATCGGCGATGTTCAGGCCGTAACGCGCAGCAGCGTCGCGGCGGATGTCGACGTCGATGTAGCGGCCGCCGGTCAGGCGCTCGGCCAGCGCGCTGCTGACGCCGGGCACGGCCTTGACCACCTGTTCGACCTGGGCCGTCAGCCGGTCGATGGTGGCCAGTTCGGGCCCGGCCACCTTCACCCCGACGGGGCTCTTGATGCCGGTCGCCAGCATGTCGATGCGGTTGCGGATCGGCGGCACCCAGATATTGGCCAGCCCGGGCACGCGAACGGTGCGGTCGAGTTCCTCGATCAATTTCTCCGGCGTCATGCCCTCGCGCCATTGCTCGCGCGGCTTGAACTGGATCGTCGTCTCGAACATTTCCAGCGGCGCCGGGTCGGTCGCGGTGTCGGCACGGCCGGCCTTGCCATAGACGCTCTTCACCTCGGGCACGGTGCGGATCAGGCGGTCGGTCTGCTGCAGCAGTTCAGCCGCCTTGCCCACCGACAGGCCCGGCAGCGCGGTCGGCATATACAGCAGGTCGCCTTCGTCCAGCGGCGGCATGAACTCGCTGCCGAGCTGCCGCAGCGGCCAGATGCTGGCCACCAGCAGGGCGGCGGCGATCGCGATCGTCAGCCACGGCGCCTTCAGCACCCGTTCCAGCACCGGTCGGTAGACAGCGATGAGAAACCGGTTCAGCGGGTTCGCGGTCTCGGCCGGAATGCGCCCGCGGATCAGCAGGCCCATCAGCACCGGAATCAATGTCACGGACAGGCCTGCTGCAGCGGCCATGGCGTAGGTCTTGGTGAAAGCCAGCGGTGCGAACAGCCGGCCCTCCTGTGCCTCGAGCATGAACACCGGCACGAAGCTCACCGTGATGATCAGCAGCGACAGAAACAGCGCCGGCCCGACCTCGACCGCCGCATCGCCGATGACGCGCCAGCGCGCCTCGCCGGCCAGCGGCTTGTCGGGATGCGCGTGTTGCCAGCGCTCCAGATGCTTGTGCGCGTTCTCGATCATCACCACCGCGGCATCGACCATGGCGCCGATGGCGATCGCAATGCCGCCCAGCGACATGACGTTGGCGTTGACCCCCTGCTGCTGCATGACGATGAAGGCCGCCCCCACGCCCAGCGGCAGCGAGACGATGGCCACCAGCGCGCTGCGCAGGTGAAAGAGAAACAGTGCGCAGACCAAGGCGACGACGATGAACTCCTCGACGAGCTTGGTGCCCAGGTGCTTGACAGCGCGTTCGATGAGCCCGGAACGGTCGTACACCGGCACGATCTCGACGCCCTCGGGCAGGCCGCGCTGCAATTCGGCGAGCTTGGTCTTGACGGCGGCGATGGTCTCCAGCGCGTTGCTGCCTGAGCGCATCACGATGATGCCGCCGGCGGCTTCTCCCTCACCGTCGAGCTCGCCGATGCCGCGCCGCATGGCGGGCCCGATCTGGATGCGCGCGACATCGCCCAGGCGCACCGAGACACCGGCGTCGGTGGTCATCAGCGGAATGGCGCGGAAGTCGTCCAGCGTCTTCAGATAACCGCTGGCGCGGACCGCGTATTCGGCCTCGCCGAGTTCGAGCACCGAGCCACCGGCCTCTTGATTGGCGCGGCCCACGGCGCTGGCCACCATCGCCTGCGTGATGCGGTAGGCCGCCAGGCGGTCGGGGTCGAGCACGATCTGGTACTGGCGCACCATGCCGCCGACGCTGGCGACCTCGGCCACGTCGGCCACGGTCATGAGTTCGAAGCGCAAGAACCAGTCCTGCAGCGCACGCAGCTGGGCCAGGTCTTGCCGGCCGCTGCGATCGACGATCGCGTACTGGTAGATCCAGCCGACGCCGGTGGCGTCCGGGCCCAGCGTCGAGCGCGCGTTGGCCGGCAGCCGCGACTGCACCTGGTTCAGGTATTCGAGCACCCGCGAACGTGCCCAGTACTGATCCACGCCGTCTTCGAACAGCACGTAGACGAAGCTGTCGCCGAACATCGAGAAGCCGCGCACGGCCTTCGCACCCGGCACCGAGAGCATGGTCGTGGTCATCGGATAGGTGACCTGGTTCTCGACGATCTGCGGCGCCTGACCGGGCCAGGTGGTGCGGATGATGACCTGCGTGTCGGACAGATCGGGCAGTGCGTCCAGCGGTGTGCGCTGCATCGACAGCGCGCCCCAGACGGCGAGCATGACGGCGGCCAGCAGCACCAGGAAGCGGTTGCCGATGCTCCAGCGGATGAGCGCGGCAATCACTTGCCGCTCCCGGCGGCACGGCGTTCGATGCGCGTGATCAACGGCATGTCGCCGTCCTGCATGCGGAACTCGATGTCCAGCTCCTGGCCTTTGGCGAGGTCGCGTGGGCGCTCGGCGGGAGGCGGCAGCTTGAACTCCATCGTCATGGCCGGCCACTTCAGCGCCGCAATCGGCGGGTGGGTGAGCGTCGCGCTGTCGCCCTCGACGTCATCGACGACGGCATCCGTGCGGTACACCGTCGTCGTCGGGTCATTGCCCGATGCGCCGGGCGCCGGCTCGGTGCCGGAGCGCGCCTGCAGACCGCGCAGGCTGGCCTCGGAGTCGATCAGGAACTGGCCGGACAGCACCACGCGGTCGCCGGCGCGCAGGCCCTCGAGGATTTCCGTGCGCCCGCCGGCCTCGGCCCCGGGCGTCACCTCGACCGGGCGGAAGCGGCCGTTGTCCTCGGCCACCATGACGACGCTGCGGCGGCCGGTGCGGATGACGGCTTCGCTCGGCACCACCAGCGCGGGCGCACGCGCCGCGGTCTGGAACTGCATCTGCACGAACATGCCCGGCACCAGCCGACCGCTGGGGTTGCGCAATTCCAGGCGGGCCTTCAGCGTGCGCGTGGCTGCATCCACCGCAGGCAGCAGGGCCTGCACGCGGCCCTCGAAGCGCTGGCCGGGCACCGCCGGGCTGGTGGCGGTCACCGGCGTGCCCGGCTGCAGCAAGGCGGCCTGGCTCTCGGGCAACTCGCCCTCGGCCCAGACCGTGGCCGTGCCCTGGATGCGCGCCAGCGTCATGCCGGGCATGACTGTTGCGCCTTCGCGCAGCGCCAGCTCGGTGACGACGCCGCCGATGGGGGCGACCAGCGTGAAGCGCGGTTGCAGCTTGCCCTGCTGAACGACGCTGGCGATCTGCGCCGCGTCCATGCCCGACAGTTGCATGCGCTGGCGTGCCGCGTCGCGCAACTCAGCCAGGTCCGGCCCGGTCATGCGGCTCAGGGCCAGGTAATCCTCTTGCGCCGCGACCCAGGCGGGCACGTAGATCTCGGCCAGTGGCGCCCCGCGCGCCACGCGGTCGAGCGTGGCGCGCACGAACAGCTTTTCGACAAAGCCGGTGGCACGCGCCTGCAGCAGCACCTGGTCGCGTTCGTTCCAGGCCACGCTGCCGACCGCCGCCACCGGCAGGGTCAACACCGCAGACTCCACCAACGCCGTGCGCAGGCCCAGGTTCTGCTGCGTGCGCGGGCTGACGGTGACGCTGCTGGCGTCGGCGGCGTCGCTGCCGGCATAGCGCGGCACCAGCATCATGTCCATGAAGGGTGACTTTGCTGGCGCGTCGAAGTTCTTTCCCGGCACCATCGGGTCGTGATAGTTGAGGATCACACGCGCCGTCACCGGGTCGGTGTCGCCGGCCTTCAGGCCATCGCGCAGATGGCGTCGGGTCGCGTCCTCGCCCTGCGGCACGGTCCACAGACCGGGGTCGACCGCGGAGGGGGACGGGGCGGAGGACGCGGCGGCCGGCCCGCCCGCCATGTCATGACCGGCCATGGCGGTGTGGTCACGGCCCTGCGTCATGCCCAGCCACCAGGCGGCGCCGAGCGCGGCGATGACAGCTGCACAGGCGGCAACAAGAGCGGCAGCGCGAAATGCCACCGAGCGGGGGCGCTGGTTCGAGATTCTGGTCATCGCGCGCTCTCCGTCGGGGCGATCAAAGTGGTCAGTCGCGCCCAGTCGGACGCGCTGTCGAGTTCGACCGCGACACGGTCGAATTGCGTGCTCAGTTCAGCCTGCTGCGCGTCGAGGACGGCCTTCAACGTGGCGCCGCCGGCACGGTAGGCGGCCAGCGCAGCCTGCGTTCGCGAGGCTGCCAGCGGCAGCAGCGCCTCGTCGAAGCCGGCCAGACGCGCCAGCCCTGCGCGCCAGCGGACCTGCCAGCGGGCGACCTCCGCGCCGCGTTCCCGACGCAGTTCCTCGGTCTCGGCCTCGACCTGTACCAGCTCGGCCTGGCGCGCGGCCAGTTCGCGGTCCTGGCGGTTCGCCGCGTCCCAGCGCAGTGGCAACGACAGGCCGATCGTGACCATGTTGTCGAAGCGCGGTCCGCTCTGCGCAAAGCGCAGGTCGAGACTCCAGTCACTGCGCCGTTCTTCGTCGGCAACCGCCACCTGGGCACGAGCGGCCGCCTCGCGCGCGGCGGCGTGAAACAGCAGCGGGTCGTCGGCCGCTGCACGCCTCAGCAGGTCCGGCGGCAGTGCGGTGATGGCCGGCAGCGCACCCGTGGGCACTGCGGCGGCATCGCCGACCCAGCGCTGCAACCCCTGCCGCGCTTCGGCCAGCGCAGACGCCTCACGCAGCCGCCCGTCGTCCAGGCGCGCCACATCGGCGCGCGCGGCGAAGACGTCGGCTTGCGAGCCGCCGCCAGCACGGTAGGCGGCCAGCGACGCGTCCTGGACGCGTTCGGCCTGCTCGCGCTGTCGGTCGATCAGCTCGAGGCGCTGCTGCGCGGCGCGCACCGACAGCCACGCGAGTGCCGCGTCGCGCCGCAAGGCGGCCAGGCGCGCAGCGCGGCCGGCGATCGCGGCGTCGGCCTCGCGCTCGAATCGCAGCGCACGCGCCTCGCGCTTGGACGCAGCCGGCAGCGCCTGCACCACGCCGATGCTGCGCGCGGTGGTCGGTTCGCGCGTCAGCAAGTGGTCGCGACCGCCTTCGATGGGCACGTTGTCGAGACCCACGCGCAGCACCGGGTCGGGCCGCTGCGCCGCCGCCACGGCCCGCTCTCGGGCGGCCCGCGCCAGCGCCGACTGTGCCGGCAGAGCCTGCGAGCGATCACGCGCCAGGGCCAGGGCGGTGTTGAAAGACAGGACATCGGGCACCGCAGCGGCCCCTGCATCTTGAACTGCAGCGGGCACCGCAGCGGGCATCGCGCCAGCGGGCATCGCAGCAGCGGGCATCGCAGCAGGCTGTGCCTGCGCCCCGGCTGCGCCAGCCGCCAGCAGACAAAGGGCCGACATCAGCCCGCGAACAGCGCGCGGGCTCCAGGGCAGATCCATGGTGACACTCCAGTGTCGGCCTGCGCTTCGACGGCGCGGGCACGAACTTTCGACCGCCGGTCGCCTGCTCGAAGACGGCCGGTGCAGCGGTGAGGTGTCAGCAGAGGATGGGTGGGCGCCAGACTACCGAGAGCGGTGGTGGCGGTGTGGCAAGGCCAACGCTCGGCGGCGCTGCTTCGTCAGGCACCGTACCGCCCAGACGCGGCCATGCGGCGGCAAGCGCCATGACCACGCCATGGCAGGCCCCGGCACCTGGGCAGCCGACGCCACAGCTGGAGCCGACATCGGCGGCAGCCCCGCAGCAGTCATGGTCGTCCATCGCTGCGGCCGGTTCCGCGAGCACGGTGGGCGAAGGCACCTGCTGATGCGCAGCGACCTGGGTGATTGTCGCGGGCACGGCTCCATCCGCTGCCGACGTCATGGCGGCGCCATGCACGCAATGGCCTGTATGCCAGACCGCCACAGCCCAGGCCTGAAAAGGCATGGTCAAGCACAACAACAAGAGGACAGCGCGCCGCAGCATGGCCTAAATCATAGCCGCGCCTTGCTCTGCACGCTGCCGGGCTGGGTGCGCAGCCGGCAACCGGCAAGCGGCTATCGATCCAGGTCCCTGATCAGCGCTTCCATCTCAGCGATCTCCTTGCGCTGCGCCGCGATGATGCGGTCGGCCAGATCCCGCACGCGCGGATCTTTTATCTGGGCACGTCCGCTCGTAAGGATCGCGATCGAATGGTGCGGGATCATGGCCTTCATCCAGGACACGTCTTCGACGGTAGATTGGCTGCGCACCAGCCACAAGGAAGCTGAGAAGACCAGCACGGCGGTCGCGACGATCCCGATATTGACCTTCGGTTCGTCATACATGCGCAACATGAACGCGAGCATGACAAGCGCCATCGCCGCGCCCATCACCAGCGCCATGTAGGCGCGCGTCTCGCTGAACCACACATGACTGAATTCATACGAGTTCAGGTACATGAGGCCGAACATCACGAGCGTCGAGCTCGCGATCATGGCGCCGAATCGTGCGTACTTTTGCATGGTGAATGTTCTCCGTCGGCGTGGTCGCCGTCCTTTGGTCGCGGCGAAAGTGATCAGTCCGGTTTCAGCGCCGTGACCCGCAAGCGCAACGCATTGCTGATCACAGAGACCGAACTCAGGCTCATCGCCAACGCCGCGACCATCGGCGACAAGAGCCAACCCGTGAATGGAAACAGCACCCCGGCCGCCAGGGGCACACCCAGCATGTTGTAGATGAAGGCGAAGCCGAGGTTCTGCTTCATGTTGGCCACCGTGGCCACCGACAACGCACGAGCCGTCGCGATGCCGCGAAGGTCGCCCTTGACCAAGGTCAGTTGCGCGCTGTTCATCGCCACGTCCGTACCTGTGCCCATCGCGATGCCCACGTCGGCCTTGGCCAGGGCCGGGGCATCGTTGATGCCGTCACCGGCCATCGCGACGATGCGGCCTTCCTTCTGCAGGCGTTCGACGAGTTGCAATTTGTCGGCCGGCTTGACCTCGCCATGCACTTCGTCGATGCCCAGGCGCTTGCCCACGGCCTGGGCCGTGGTCAGCCCGTCGCCAGTGGCCATGATGATGCGCAGCCCCGATGTGCGCAGCGACGCGATCGCATCCGCAGTCGTGGCCTTGATCGGATCGGACACCGCAAGCAGCCCGGCCAGTTTGCCGACGTCATGGTCGAACACGGCCAGGTGCATGACGCTGGCGCCCTGGCTGCGCAATTCTTCGGCCTGGCGCGCCAGCGGCGCCACATCGATGCCCAGCTGCTGCATCAGCGTCGCATTGCCGATGGCCAGCGACTGGCCGCCCACCACACCCTTCACGCCGATGCCCGAGGCGGAATCGAACTGCTCGGCCTTTTCCAGGTCCAGCTTGCGGGCGCGCGCTGCGTTGACGATGGCCGCTGCCAAGGGGTGCTCGCTGCCCTGGTCCAGGCTGGCCGCCAGGCGCAGCACCTCGTCCTCGCTGAAGCCATTGGCGCCGATCGCCCGCTCGAACGCCGGCTTGCCTTCGGTCAGCGTGCCGGTCTTGTCGACGATCAGCGTGTCGACCTTGCGCAGGTTCTCGATCGCGGCGGCGTCGCGGAACAGGACGCCCTGCGTGGCACCGCGGCCGGTGGCCACCATGATGGACATCGGCGTGGCCAGACCCAGCGCACAGGGGCAGGCGATGATCAGCACCGCGACCGCATTGATCAGCCCGAATACCCAACTGGGCTGCGGCCCGAAGAAGCCCCAGGTAAAGAACGTCAGCAGCGCGACGCCGACGACGCCATACACGAAGTAGGCCGCGACCGTGTCGGCCATGCGCTGCATGGGTGCCTTGGATCGCTGCGCCAGCGCCACCAGCTGGACAATCTGCGAGAGCACGGTCGCCGACCCCACGTGTTCAGATCGCATCAGCAAGGCGCCGCTGGTATTCAGCGTGGCACCGATGAGCTTGTCGCCGACGCGCTTGGTGACCGGCAGCGGCTCGCCCGTCAGCATCGATTCGTCAATGGCGCTGCTGCCTTCGATGACCACGCCATCGACCGGCACCTTCTCGCCGGGGCGCACGCGCAGGCTGTCGCCTTCGTGCACGCTGGTCAAAGGTATGTCTTCCTCGCTGCCGTCGGGCTTGACACGGCGGGCGGTCTTGGGCGCCAGGCCGAGCAGCGATTTGATGGCCGCCGAGGTCTTCGAGCGTGCCTTCAGTTCGAGCAACTGGCCCAGCAGCGTCAGCGAGATGATGACCACGGCCGCCTCGAAATAGACCGCCACGCGGCCCATCGAGATGAAGGAGTCCGGGAAGACGCCGGGCGCCATCGTCGCCACCACGCTGTAGACGAAGGCGGCACCCGTGCCCAGGCTGATCAGCGTCCACATGTTGGGGCTGCGCTGCACCACCGATTGCACACCGCGGACGAAGAAGGGCCAGCCCGCCCACAACACCACGGGCAGGGACAGCACCAGTTCGATCCAGCTTTGCGTGGCCATGTCGAACCAGCCCAGCCGATGGCCGAACATCGCCAGCGCGGTGACGATCACCGTCAGCGGCAGCGTCCACCAGAAGCGGCGGGTGAAGGAGGCAAGTTCCGGGTTCTCGTCGTCGTCGAGCGCGGGCACCTCGGGCTCCAGCGTCATGCCGCACTTCGGGCAATTGCCGGCATGGTCCTGGCGGATCTCCGGGTGCATGGGGCAGGTGTAGATCGTGCCTGCCCCCGCATCCGACTCTGCGGGGCTGTGTGCTGCGGTCATGTCCATGGACTGGTCTCATCAAAGGCACTGGCCGCAGCCAGACAGCCCGGGCGGCGGCCAGCAAGAGCTTGCCGGTGGGGCAGATGGATGCGCAGCATCAGCTGGCGGCGGCCGTTGTCAAGGCCAATCGGACCCGCTCAAGTCGCGTGCGCACTTCTGCCGCCACTTGGGCGACCTCGGGGTCGTCGGTCATCTGCATCACGGCCACCGGGTCCATGAACCCCACCGTCTGACTGCCATCGGCTTGTTCGCGCACGATGACGTTGCACGGCAGGAGCAGCCCGATGTCAGGCTCGGCGCTCAGGGCGCGATGGGCCAGAGGTGGGTTGCAGGCACCCAGGATGCGGTAAGCGGGCACATCGACATTCAATTTTGACTTCATCGTCGCCTGAACGTCGATCTCGGTCAGCACGCCGAATCCTTCGACCTTGAGTGCGTCGGTGACCCGGTTGACTGCGTCGACGAACGACAGGCCATTGAGCGTGCAATAGAAGCCGTATGAAGCGCCTGCCTGCGCGCCCGTCGAGGGGATGTGGGGTGACTGCATGATCAGACTCCTGTTGTTGCGTTGAACAAGTACCGGCGCGAAGCCGGTTCGACATGCCATTTCGGCAGCCACCTCGTTGGCAGACCTTGCCAGACATGCCTCTTTTGAACCTGAACGCTGCGGCCGTCTGTGCGGTACGCCTGCTCACTGACCGGGCGGTGCGATAGCCCGACTTTTCCAGCGTCGTCGCAGCAGCTTTCGCCCTTCGATGAACCACAGCACCCCGCTGGCCATCACCACGCACACGCACCACTGGCTGGCCGACAGCGGCACGGTGCCGAATGCGAGGTTGAGGAATGGCAGGTGCACGACAGCAGCTTGCAGTGCGGCCGACAAGGCGACCGCGGCCCACAACCAGCGGTTCGAGAACGCTGACCGGAACGCGGTTGCGGATTCCGAGCGTGCGTTGAAGCAATTGAAGAGTTGCGTCAGCACCAGCACCGTGAAGGCGGCCGTGCGCGCCAGTTCCAGACTGTGCGGACCAGGGCCGAGCCAGGCGTCCACCGGCTCGATCAGCCCGCCCGGAAGGAACAGGTCCAGCGTCAGCAGCGTCACTACTGCCATCACGACGCCGCTCTCGACCACGCCCAGGGCCATGCGGCCGTCGATGATGCGTTGGCTGCGCAGGCGCGGCTTGCGCGCCATCACATCGTCGGCAATCGGGTCCACGCCCATGGCCAGCGCGGGGCCGGTGTCCGTGATCAGGTTGATCCACAAGATTTGTGTCGCCAGCAGCGGCAGCACCAGCGCGCCACCCGAGCCGGTGGCCGTGGCCTTCAGGCCGATCACACCCGCCCCCACCACGCCGGCAAACACCGTCAAGACCTCGGCCAGGTTCGACGACAGCAGATAGCGCAGGAATTTGCGGATGTTGTCGAGCACGCCACGCCCTTCGCGCACCGCCAGCACGATGGTGGCGAAGTGATCGTCGGCCAGGATCATGCGGGCAGCCTCCTTGGCCACCTCGGTGCCCGACACGCCCATCGCCACGCCGATGTCGGCGGCCTTCAATGCCGGCGCGTCATTGACGCCGTCGCCCGTCATCGCCACCACGTTGCCGCCTTCCTGCAGCGCACGCACGATGCGCAACTTGTGCTTGGGCGCCACGCGGGCGAAGACCGATGTCTGCAGCACGGCTGCGGCAAAGGCGACATCGTTCAGCTTTTCGATGTCGATGCCCGTGAGCACCGGCGCACCGGCGTCGACGATGCCGAGATCGGACGCGATGCGAGCCGCCGTGCGCGGGTGGTCGCCCGTGATCATGATCACGCGGATGCCGGCTTGGCGGGCCTGCGCGATGGCCGCCGCCGCCTCTTCGCGTGGCGGGTCGATGATGCCCACGGTGCCGAGGTATTCCAGGTCCTGTTCCAGCGCGGCGGCCCCCGCCACCGCCGAGGCATTGGCCGGCATCTTGGCGTCACGCGGCAACGTGCGGCGTGCCACCGCCAGCGTGCGCAGCGCGTTGTCGGCCATCGCAGCCACGTCGGCCAGCACCTTGGTGTGCAGGGCAGGATCGAGCGCGACGGTCGTCCCGCCCCGGCGAGCATGCGTGCAATGCGCCAGCAGCACATCCGGCGCGCCCTTGGTGAAGAGCATGTGCGCGTCGCCGTCGGCATGGTCCACCACCAGCACCGACATCATCTTGCGCTGCGAGGTGAAGGGGATTTCGCCGATGCGCTCGAACCGTGGCGGGCCCTCTGACGCGGCATCGCTGTCGCGCAGCTTGCGCAACTTGTGCTCGGCCACCAGAAACGCTGCTTCGGTCGGATCGCCCTGAATCACCCATGTGCCGCTGTCGTCCCGCTGCAGTTGGGCATTGCCCGCCAGGCTGCCGCCGCGCAGCACGGCTTGCAATTCGGCGCGCAGTTCGTCAGGCAGATCTTTGGGCATCCCGCCAGCCGGCAGATCGGCGCCCGGCTGCTGCGCGCGCCCCTCGGGGGCGTAACCCACGCCCGTGATGTCGATGCGGCCCGAGGCCGTCATCACCTGCTGCACCGTCATTTCGCCGCGCGTCAACGTCCCGGTCTTGTCCGACGCAATGACGGATGCCGAACCCAGCGTCTCGACCGAGGCCAGCTTCTTGACGATGGCGTGGTGGCGCGCCATGCGGCGCACACCCATCGCGAGCACGACGGACAGGATCGCGGGCAGGCCCTCGGGCACGGCGGCCACGGCCAGCGACACGCCAAGCAGCAGCACCGTGACGACATCGGCCGTGCCGTGGAGGTCCGAGATGAGCAGGATGGTGGCCACCACGACGACCGCAATCACCAGCGCCGCAATACCCAGTACCTTGCCCAGATGCGCAATCTCGACCTGCAGCGGCGTCGGCGCGTCGGGCGTGGTGTCGAGCAGCTTGGCGATGCCGCCCATTTCAGTCTGCATGCCGGTGGCGGTGACGACGGCATGCCCGGTGCCCTGCGCGACCGCCGTGCCCTTGAAGACCATGTTCAGTCGGTCACCCAATGCGGCACGTGCGGGCAGCGTCGCCACATCCTTCAGCACGGCCTCGCTTTCGCCCGTCAACGCGGCTTCCAGCAGTTTCAGGGCGGCGGCCTGCACCAGGCGCGCATCGGCACCCACGGCGTCGCCCTCGGCCAGCACCAGCAGGTCGCCCTTGACGAGCTCGGTGCTGGGCACCCGGGCGACAGTGCCGTCCCGCAGCACGCTCGATGTGGCGGTGGTCATCTTCGCCAGCGCGGCCACCGCCTGCGCCGCCTTGGCCTCCTGCAGCCAGCCCAGCACGGCGTTCAGCACCACCACGGCGGCGATGACGATGGCATCCAGCGGCCATCCGGCCACGCCGGGCTGGCCGCGGCCTTCAAACCACCAGGCGGCCAGGGCCACGGCCGCCGCCACGCCAAGGAGGTAGACCAGGGGGTCCTGGAATTGCTTCAGCGCACGGCGCCACGCGGGCATGGGTGCCGCCGCACGCAACTGGTTTGGGCCGTCGGTACGCAGCCGGGTGGCGGCCTCGTCTGCGCCCAGGCCGCGATCCAGATCGGTACCGAACGCCCGTCTCAGAGTAGCGACGTCGATCAGCGACAGGTCGTCCGCCGGCGCAGGCCGCAGCGCTGGGGCAGCCTCTACTGTGGGCACTATGCCGATGGCGCCTCGCCAGGCCAATACCCTGCACGTCCGTAATGCTTGTACACGGCAATTTCCATCTCGCGCGCCAGCGGCAATGCCGAGTCGTACCAGGGCGCCTCCTTCAGCGCCTCACGCGTCAGTTCGACCTCCACCGCCTTCTCCGCCCAACTCACGCGCTTGATCCACTGCGGGGCCACCAACACCTCGTGGCCGAGCCACCAGTTGCTGGTGCTCACCACCAGGTACCGGATGGCCCAGCTTTCATCGTCGACGAGCAGGCTCTGCACATGCCCGATCTCGCCATCGCTGGCTTGAATGTCGTAGCCGACCACCGCCTTGCAACTGCGCAGGTGCGGATCGCTCTCGCTCTCGATCCGGCGCTGGCGCGCTTCATTTCGGGCCTGGACGCTGTCGGCTTGTGCGCGGCTGGCTGTGGCCGAACCGTAGCCTGCGTAACCGGGCATGAGCATGGCCGGATACCCGCCGCCGCCCCACAAGCCCATGCCACCCCAGTAGTACGGATAGCTGTAGTGGTCGAGATAGTCGCTCTCGTGCTGTCGGGTGACGGGCATGTCGGTGTCGATGTCCGGGCTCTTGCTGACCTGCTCCCGGGTCAGCGAGACCGGCAACCGCTTGTTCTCCCAGTCGGGCTTGCCGGCGGCGATCGGCGAGATCAGCACCTTGCGGCTGGACAGCCACGACCCGGCGTCGACGACGAGGTAGCGAATGGCCCAGGCATCGTCATCGAAGTAGAGGTCGTTCACGTCGCCGATGGCACCATCGGTGGCCATGATGGCGAGATCTTGCAGATCCTTGGATGAACGAATCATGGTGGTTCGCCTTTCAACGTTTGCAGGGGTGCAAGGTGCGCGGATGGCAGCGCTGCGTCTGTGCGTTGTCGCACCAGGCCGCCCCATCGCCGTCGACAGACGCCCCGCCTCAGGCTGACATGCCATGGTGCGGTAACGAACAGCGCTCTGGCCGATGTGTTGCCTAGGCTCTTGACTCGTTCAACACCCGTTCGGGCGCTTCTTTCGAAGCCCACGGCTTGGAGCAAGGCCGCTTGAAAGCACTGCTGCTGAAGTATTGGGATCGCCTTCGATCCAGTTTCTGGCTCGTGCCAGCGGTCATGGCGTTCCTGGCAGTGGCACTGGCCCTCGTGGCCGTCGAACTCGACAAGGCCGTCGGAAAGGGCTTGCTGCAGGGCCTGAGCTGGATTTACTCCGGTGGCGCCGAAGGTGCAAGCCTGTTGCTGAGCACCGTGGCCGGTTCGATGATCGCCATCGCCGGGACCGTGTTCTCGATGACGCTGGTGGCGCTGTCGCTCGC